>JAXIPH010000200.1:0-5118 GCA_045403035.1 Thermoleophilia bacterium
GATCGCCGCGGCGGCGCTCGGCCTGGTGGCCGCGCTGGCGCTGGGCATCGGCCTGAGGGGTGAGGTGGGGCGCACGGGGGACCCGCTGGCCGCGTCGGCCGACGCGCTGGCGGCCCGGCTCGATCCCGCTCGCACGGGGGAGGCCCGGCAGCTGCTGCGCAGCACGGGAGAGGCGGCTCGCCTGGTGGGGCCCGCCGGGGCGGTGAGGATCCAGACCGGTCCGGACCTCTGGCGCGGCGGCGGCGCCGGGTGGGCCGAGAGCCTCGCCACGGCGGGCGCCGGTGCCTGGTCGCTGCGGTCCGGTGCGGTGGAGGCTGCGCGCACCCTGCCCTCGGGGGCCCGCGTGGTGCTGCGCGCCCCGCTCGCCCCCGGCGCGGGGGAGTTCCCCAGCGCAGGCTGGCCGCTGTCCGGCGCCATCGTCGCCCTGAGCCTGCTCGCCGGGGTCCTCGCGTGGATCGTCGCGGCGCGGCAGGGCGCGCGCCTGCGCCGGTTCGCGGCCGCCGCCGAGACCGCGGCGGCGGGGAGGCCGGCCGCCGTGCCCGCCGAGGGCCGGGGCGATTGGCGTCGCGCCTCCCAGGCCGCCCACGCCGTGTCCGTGCGGGTCGCCGACCTCCAGGACGCCGCGGAGGCCAGGGTCGAGGCGCTCGGCGCCGCACTGGCACCGCTGGACCACCCGGCCGCGGCGCGCACGCCGGCCGGCGGGCTCATCCGCAACGACGCCCTCGAGCGCCTCGTGGGAGGGCTGCCGCCGGGCGACGTGGCCCAGCTCGAGGCGGCCGTCCGCGTGGGCCTGTCCTCCTCGGGGCCGGTGTCGCAGCGCGTCACGCTGAGCGACTCGCGGGCGCTGGAGGTGGAGGCCTGGGGAGTGCCGGGCGGCCGGATCGTGGCCGTCGGCGACCGCACCGAGCAGGCGCGCCTGGCGGCGCTGCGACGGCAGGTCACCGGCTCGGCGGCTCGCCACCTCCAGGCGCCGGTGAGCGAGGTGCGCGCGCTGGCCTCGGAGCTCCTGTCGCAGGTGCCGGCCTCGGCGGCGTCCACGGCGCGGGGCATCGTGGCCGCGGCCGACCGGCTGGAGCGGGTGGTCGCCCAGATGCTTCGGGGCACGGCCAACGACCCGCGCGCGCGCCCGCTGCGCGTGGGCGACGTCAGCCTGGCCGGGATCGCCTTCGCCCTGGGCCGGGCCGTGGACCGGCGCCTCAAGGATCGCGGCCTGCAGCTCGAGACCGACATCCCGGCGGACCTCCCGGCGGTGCGCACCGACGCGGCGCTCGTGCACGAGATCCTCTCCGAGCTGGTGGCCAACTCGGCCACGTTCACCCCCCGCGGCGGCAGGATCACCATCGGCGGGCGCCTGCTGCCCGGCGGGGACGTGGAGGTGACCGTCCGCGACACGGGCCCGGGCATCGCGGGCGAGGAGCTGCACCTGGCCGGCGAGCGGTTCGGCCGGGGCGCGGGGGCGATGGGATTCCCCGGCGCCGGCCTCGGGCTGGGCGTGGCGGGGGCGCTGGCGGAGCGCCTGGGCGGACGCCTCGCGATCGAGCCGGGACCCGGCGGGCGGGCGCGCCTGCAGCTCCCGGCCGCCCCAGCCCCGGTGCCGCCGCCGGGCGGCGAGGCTGTGGAGCCCCTGCTCACCGCGGGCTCAACGGCTTCTCCATGAAGATGGCGCCCGGCGAGCGGAACACCAGGCGCCCGAGCAGCCACGCACGGCGCCAGGACTCGCGGAAGCCCCACCCCTCGTAGAGCGCCCGAGCGGGGGCGTTGTCGATCGTGACCCACAGCGTCAGGCGCCCCCGGCCCGCGCGGCGGGCCTCGGCCTCGCACGCCGCGAGCAGCGCCCGGGCGACCCCCCGACGACGCGCCCAGGCAGCCACGCCGAGCTCGTCGACGTAGGCGTCGTCCCCGTCCGGGGAGCCGGCTCCGAGGAGGCTCAGCACCATGATGGCCCACACGGCGCGCGGCCAGCCCACCGCCGCGGCCAGGGTGCGCGCGAAGCCGCGGTCCCGTACGCCGCCGGCCAGGACGAGGTGAACCGACCCCGCCAGGCGACCGTCGAGCTCGGCCACCCATTGACGCGAGGCGGGCACCCCGGCGAGGTCGTGGCGCACGAGGCCGGCGATGGCCGCCGCCGCTTTGCGGCCGAAGGCGGGGCCGTACTTGTCGGAGAGCACGTCGGCGAGCAGTCCGCCCACGACATCGGCGTCGGCGGCGCGCGCGCGGCGCACCACGGGGGGCGTGGCCGGGTCCATGCCCGGCGATCGTACCCGCCTGAGCGCTAGCCTCGGGATCCACTCGCGGACGGAGGTCCCATGGCGCGACTCGAGGCCGGCGACGCGGCCCCCGACTTCTCACTCCAGGACGCCGACGGCTCCACCGTGAGCCTCGCCGACCTGGCCGGCTCCACCACGGTCCTCTACTTCTACCCCAAGGACGACACCACCGGATGCACGGCGGAGGCCTGCGAGTTCCGCGATCTCGCGCCCGACTACGACGCCGCCGGCGCCCGGGTCATCGGCGTCAGCCCCGATCCCGTCGCGAGCCACGCGAGGTTCCGCGACAAGTACGGCCTGTCGTTCACGCTCCTGAGCGACCCCGACCACGCGTTGGCCGAGGCGTACGGCGTGTGGGTGGAGAAGTCGCTGTACGGACGCGCCTACATGGGCGTGGAGCGCAGCACGTTCGTGATCGGCCCCGACGGCCGGTTGACCCACGCCCTGTACAAGGTCCGGCCGAAGGGTCACGCCACGTCGGTTCTCGACCTGGTCGGGTAGCGTCCCCGCGACGCGCAGCGACGGGGAGGGACGGATGGCGTGGGACGACGTGTCGCGGTGGCAGCCGGTGGATCTGGCGGCGGCCTTCCGCATGGGCGACGCCGTGCAGCCCGTCGACGTCCGCGACCGGGGCTACCGCGACTCCGAGGAGCAGATCAAGGGCGCCCTGCGGATCGACCCGATGGAGTTCGAGCGCGCGATCGCCGGCCTGCCCGAGGACACGGAGCTGATCTTCTATTGCGACCGGCCCGGAGAGGCCACCAGCCTGACGGTCGCCCTGTGGGCGTTCGACAACGGCCGGTCGCGCGTGGGGGTGCTGGTGGGCGGCTGGGGCGCCTGGCAGGCCGCCGGCTACCCCGTGGAGCCGAAGGCGGCGGCCTAGGCCGCGCCGTTCGGGCTCAGGCCGTAGGTCTCCTCGAGCCACTGGGGGAGCACGTGGGCGATCGCCCGGCAGACCAGCTCGCGCTCCGAGATCGCCACCCGGGCGGCCACCTCGAGCGCCAGCCGCGCATCGTCGTTGCGGATTCCGCCGACGCCGGAGACGGTCTTGTCGGCCTCGGTCCGGTTGTAGACCATGGCCCGGGCCGCCATCGGCCAGTGCTCCTTGGTCCACTCGATGAGAGATGTCTCGAGGGTCGTGGGGTCGTAGCCGAGGAGGGCCTTCTGGAGCTCGCTCGGGGTCGCGTCGCTGTCTCGCTGCATGCTCACCTCTGGACGTGGTTGGGCCGCGGGGAGTCTAGTCCCCTCTCCCCAGCCCCCGTCCCGGCCCCATGAGCGCCACCACCCTGATCCCCGGCTTCCGCGCCTCGATGATCGAGGGGGAGGGCGCCACGCTGCGCGTGGCGCAGGGGGGCTCGGGTCCGCCGGTGGTTCTGCTGCACGGCTACCCCCAGACCCACGCGATGTGGCATCGCCTGGCTCCGGAGCTCGCCCGGCGTCACACCGTCGTGGCGCCGGACCTACGGGGCTACGGGGAGAGCGCGCGACCGCCCTCCGGCGCGGGAGACGCCGGCTACTCGAAGCGTGCGACGGGGGCGGACCTGGTCGCGATGATGTCCGTCCTCGGCCACGAGCGGTTCGCGGTGGTGGGGCATGACCGGGGCGCGCGGGTCGGCCACCGGCTCGCGCTCGACCACCCCCACCGGATCACCCGCCTGTGCGTGATCGACATCGTCCCCACGCTGTCGGTGTTCCGGAACGCCGACCAGGCCGTGGCCACCGGCAACTTCCACTGGTTCTTCCTCATCCAGCCGGACGGGCTGCCCGAGACGATGATCGGCGCGGACCCCGACTACTGGCTGAACGAGCTCCTCCGCCGCTGGACCGGTGAGCGGGGCCTCGCCTCGTTCGCCCCCGGGCCGCTCGAGGAGTACCGGCGCTGCTTCCGCGACCCCGAGGTGATCGCGGCGACCTGCGCCGACTACCGGGCCGCCGCGACCACCGACCTGCGGCACGACGAGGCCGACCTCGACCGGGTCGTGACCTGCCCGCTCCTCGCGCTGTGGGGTGCGGAGGCGCGCATCGGGGCGCGCTTCGACGTGCTGGGGGAGTGGCGCACGAGGGCGGCCGACGTGCGGGGGCGCCCGGTGCCGGGCGGGCACTTCCTCGTGGAGGAGTCGCCGGAGGAGATGCTCGGCGAGATCGAGGCCTTCCTGGGGGAGGAGACGGCCGGCCCGGGGGTACACTCGGCCTCGTGAGGACCTTCCTCCTGCTGTCCACCCTCAGCCCTCAGGGGCTCCAGACGCTGGCCACCACCCCCGAGCGCCTGTTCGAGGTGAACCGCGAGATCGAGGGGCTCGGCGGCCGGGTCGTCCGCCAGTGGGCGCTGCTCGGCTCCTACGACTTCCTGAGCGTGGTCGAGGCTCCCGGGGCGGAGGTCATTGCCCGGATCTCCACCGAGCTGTCCGCGCGGGGCAGCGCCACCTTCGAGACGCTGGTCGCGATCCCGGTCGACGAGTTCATCGAGGCCCTCGACGTCCCCGACCCGGCCGCCTCCTAGCCCCAGGCGCCCCGGCCTACGAGATCTGGCGCCACTCCTCGGCGTCGCAGAGGGGGCAGGGCGGCAGGACGAGCACCCCGTCGCTCTCGCGCGGCGAGGTGATGAGCAGGTCGCATTCCGCGCAGCGGAAGGAGCCGGTCACCTCGTCGCCGACCCGGAACAACTCATCGTCGTGAACCTTGGCCACGTTCAGGACCTCCGTCCGGGGTGGCGCCGCGGATCAGGTGGTGATGGCGGCGACGATGCTCGCCGCGGCCACCAGCGTGAACAGCGTGAGCCCGATCACCAGGAGCAGCCGCTCCGACACGCCGGCCATGCGCCGGCCGCCCCCGCTCGTTCCCCGCCGGCGGC
>JAXIPH010000112.1:0-3294 GCA_045403035.1 Thermoleophilia bacterium
GCCCGGTGCCCGTCGCCGCCCCGGCGGAGCCCGCGACCGTCCTCTCCCGCGAGATCGGGTACGCCGACCCGGCCGCGCTCTTCGCCCCGTTCGCGGGCGACCGGTACGCGGTCCTGCTGGACGGTGCCACCCCCGACGATGTGGGGCGCCACTCGTTCATCGCCGTCGAGCCGTTCCAGGTGCTCGAGAGCCGCGGCGGCCGGACCACGGTCGACGGGCGCCCCCGGGCCGGCGACCCCTTCCAGGTGCTGCGCGGCGAGCTGGCCCGCTTCCCGAGCCGCACCGAGCCGGGCGTGCCCCCGTTCCAGGGGGGCGCCGTGGGCATCCTCGGCTACGAGCTCGGAGGGCATCTCGAGCGCCTCCCGCCGCCCCTCGCCTGCGACATGGGCCTCCCCGACATGGCGATGCTGTTCTGCGACGTGGTCGTGGCGATCGACCACCGCGAGCGTCGCGCGTTCATCCTGTCGAGCGGCCACCCCCAGACCGGCGCCCGGGCGCGCGCGGAGCGGGCGCGCGCGCGCCTCGAGGCGGTGGCGCAGCGCCTGCGCGGCGCTCTCTCTCTCTCCGTTCCCCCCTCCCCGCAGGCCCCGCCCGAGGTCGGCGCCACGGTCGACCGCGCGGCCTACGAGGCGGCCGTGCGAGTCGCCGTGGGCCACATCCTGGCCGGCGACGTCTTCCAGGTGAACCTGGCCCAGCGGTTCAGCGCCGGGCTGCCCGAGGGGGTCACGCCCTTCGATCTCTTCCGGCGCCTGCGGGCGCTCAACCCGGCGCCGTTCGCGGCCCACCTGGCGCTGGGCGACGCGGCCGTCGTCTCGTCGTCGCCCGAGCGCTTCCTGCGCCTGGACGACGGGTGGGTGGAGACGCGGCCCATCAAGGGCACCCGCCCCCGTGGTGCCACGCCCGAGCGCGACGAGGCCCTCGCCACGGAGCTGCTGGCGAGCGAGAAGGACCGTGCGGAGAACGTGATGATCGTCGACCTCCTGCGCAACGACCTGTCACGGGTCTGCATGGACGGGAGCGTGGCGGTGCCGCGACTGTGCGCCCTGGAGCGCTTCGCCACCGTCATGCACCTGGTCTCCCGGGTCACCGGCCGCCTTCGCCCGGGCGCCGGGGCGGTGGACCTGCTGACGGCGTGCTTCCCGGGCGGGTCCATCACCGGAGCGCCCAAGATCCGGGCCATGGAGATCATCGCCGCGCTCGAGCCGGTGCGCCGGGGCCCCTACTGCGGCGCGATCGCCTACCTCGGCTTCGACGGCGCGATGGACTCCAGCATCGTCATCCGCAGCTACGCGGTCCGCGGGCGACGGGTGTCTTTCCACGTCGGCGCCGGCATCGTGGCGGACTCGCGGCCCGAGGACGAGTACGACGAGACGCTCGCGAAGGCCCGGGCGCTGGTGGCGGCCCTCTCGCCGGACGAGGCGCCGACGGGGGTGGCGTGGTCCTCCTGATCGACAACTACGACTCGTTCGTGCACAACCTGGCGCGCTACGTGCGCGAGCTGGGGCGGCCGACGACGGTCGTCCGCAACGACGCGCTCACGGTGGAGGCCGCGGCCGCCATGGGCCCCTCGCACATCATCGTCTCGCCCGGACCGGGCACGCCCGACGACGCCGGCGTCTCGCTGGCGCTCATCGCGCGCCTGGGCGGCACCGTGCCGATCCTCGGGGTCTGCCTCGGCCACCAGGCGATCGGCCAGGCCTACGGCGGGCGGGTGGTGCGCGCGCGCCGCCCGATGCACGGCAAGACCTCCGCGATCCACCACGACGGGGAGGGGGTCTTCCGCGGGCTGCCCCAGCCGCTGCGGGCGACCCGGTACCACTCGCTGGTGGTCACGCCCGATGGCCTCCCCGGCGACCTCGTGGTGACGGCCCGCAGCGAGGAGGGCGAGATCATGGGCCTGCGCCACCGCCGCCACCCGGTGGTGGGCGTTCAGTTCCACCCCGAGGCGGTGCTCACCGAGCGCGGTCACGACCTGCTGGCGGCCTTCCTGGAGGGCGACCAGCGGCCCCGGCCGCCTCACTCGTACTTGATGTACGCGAACCGCTGATCGTCGGGGGTGCCCGTGAACGGCCCGGCCTCCTCGCCCGGGCGCCACCGCACCACCTCGTCGATCTTGCGCGCGAGCGCGAGGTCCTTGTCGGTGATCCCGCCCGCCGAGTGCGTGCTCAGGATCACCTCCACGCTCCCGTACGAGACCGCGAGATCCGGGTGGTGCCAGGCCGCCTCGGCCAGGTGGCCGATCGTGGTGACCACCATCAGGGTGGCCTTCCAGCCGTGGGTGGCGTAGGTGCGCCGGATGGATCCCGCCTCGAGCGACCAGCCGGGCAGGTCGCGCGCGAGCCGCTCGGTCACCTCGGCGTCGGTGTAGACGCGCTCCTCATCGGGCATCGTGCGCAGATCATTGGCGCGAGCGCGGGAGAATCGACCATGAGCCAGTACCAGGCGGTCTTCGCCGGCGAGCCCGCCGTCGCCCTGGGCGATGGGGTGGCCATTCCCCTCGTGGGCCTGGGCGTCTGGCAGATCCGGGCCGGGCGGCCGGCCGAGGACGCGGTGGGCTGGGCCCTGGAGGCCGGCTACCGGCACATCGACACCGCCGCGGCCTACGGCAACGAGGAGAGCGTGGGGCGGGCGGTGCGGGCCAGCGGCCTGCCGCGCGCGGAGGTCTTCGTCACCACCAAGATGCGGTCGCGCGAGCCCGACCCGGAGCGCGCTCTGGCCCAGAGCCTCGAGCGGCTCGGGCTCGACCACGTGGACCTCTACCTCATCCACTCGCCCGGGGGCGACAGCGAGCGCCATTGGCCCGCGTTCGCCGAGCTGCGATCGCGGGGTCTCACCCGCTCGATCGGCGTCTCGAACTGGGGCGGCGCGGCCCTGGAGCGCCTCGCGCGCGGCGCCGACGTGCCGCCGGCGGTGAACCAGATCGACTTCAACCCGACCCGCTTCTCACTTGAGACACTCGAGGCGCACCGCCGCAGCGGCGTGGTGCTCGAGGCCTACAGCCCGCTGGGCCGGGGACGGGCGCTCGGCGACCCGGTCGTGGGCGAGGTGGCGCGCCGGGTGGGCCGCTCTCCCGCTCAGGTGCTCGTGCGCTGGGCCGTGCAGCGCGGCCTGCCCGCCATCCCGAAATCGACGCGGCGTGAGCGCATCGCCGAGAACCGGGCGGTCTTCGACTTCGCGCTCTCGTCAGAGGACATGGCGCGACTCGACGCCCTGGGGCGGGGTTAGCGGCTCCGGGTCGATCGGCTCCGGGTCGATTCCGGGGATCCGACGGGGGGTCGCCTGGAAGCGGTAGCC
>JAXIPH010000345.1:0-2800 GCA_045403035.1 Thermoleophilia bacterium
TGCCGAAGCGCTCCGCCGCCTCGACCGCGAGGCTCGACGGGGCCGACACGGCGGCCAGAACGGGGATGCCGGCGACGGCCGCCTTCTGGACGATCTCGAACCCCGCCCGCCCCGAGACCATCAGCACACGGTCCGCCGGCGGCAGCTCGCCGGCGAGCGCCGCCGCGCCCACCACCTTGTCCACGGCGTTGTGGCGTCCGACGTCCTCCCGCACCCTCAGCAGGCGGCCCTCCGCGTCGAAGAGCCCCGCGGCGTGCAGGCCGCCGGTGGCGTCGAACACGCGCTGCGCCGCGCGAAGCCGGTCGGGCAGCGCGAGGAGGGTCTCGCGCGCGATCCACGGCCCGGCGGCCAGCGGCGCGCAGCGCACCTCCACCTCGTCGAGGCTGGCCTTGCCGCAGATCCCGCACGCCGATGTCGACGCCACGCGCCGGCTCTCGCCGAGCGCGATCGCGCCGTCCGTCCGCACGGTCACGACGTTGTAGAGCTGGTCGCCCTCCACGTCGTCGCAGTAGGCCACCCGGCGAACGCCGCCGGGCTCGATGACCCCCTCGGTCACGAGGAAGCCCACCGCCAGCTCGAAGTCGTGGCCGGGGGTGCGCAGGGTGATCGCGACCGAGCGAGGCTCGCCGGAGGGCGGGGCGACCCGGATCTCCATGGGCTCCTCGCCCGCCAGCCGGTCGCGCCGCTCGCGACGGACGTCGCCGCGGACGGTCAGGACGGCGCGGTGCGGTGCGGCGGAGCTCATGACACGATCCGGGCGTGAGCCGGGACCGCAACCTGAGCCTGGAGACGGCGCTCGAGCGGGCCCGGGGGATCGCCCCGTCGCCGGCCGCCGAGGAGGTGCCGGTGCCGGCCGCCGCGGGCCGCACCCTGGCCGAGGACGTGCGGGCTGAACGCGACCTGCCGCCGGCCGGGACCTCGGCCATGGACGGCTGGGCCGTGCGAGCGGCGGACACGCCGGGAGCGCTCGCCGCGATCGGCGAGAGCGTGGCCGGGCGGCCCTCCGACCGGGCGCTCGGCCCCGGTCAGGCGATGGAGATCTCCACGGGCGCGATCCTGCCCGAGAACGCCGACGCCGTGGCACGGCGCGAGGTCGTCCGCGTCGAGGGCTCCACGGTGCGCGTGGACGTTCGGCTCTCCCCGGACCGCGACGTGCGGCGGCGGGGCGAGGTCATCCGGACCGGCGGGGTGCTGCACCCGGCCGGCCACCGGGTGGCGCCCCACGAGGTGGGCGGGCTCGGCGCGGTGGGCCGCGCCACCGTGCTCTGTGCGCGGCGCATCCGGGTCGCCATCCTCTCCAACGGCGAGGAGCTGGTGCCCCTGGGCGCCCCGGCCGGCCCGGCCCAGGTCCACGACTCGAGCCGCCACGGCCTGGCCGCCCAGGCGCAGGCGGCCGGCGCCCTCGTGACGGCCTCGATCATGGTCGGCGACGACCTGGGGCAGACCGTCGAGCTCGTCGCGGCGCTCCTCGACGCCGGCGGAGAAGCGCGCCCCGATGTGCTGATCACCAACGGCGGCATCGGTCGCGGGCCCCACGACCACGTGCGCGCCGCCCTCGAGACGCTCGGCGTGGAGGAGGTCGTCCCGGGGGTCCGCGCCTCCACCATCCGCCCCACGGTGATCGGCGCCCGGGGCGACCAGGTCGTCCTGGGGCTTCCGGGGAACCCGGTCGCGGCCGCCGTCGCCCTTCACGTGCTGGGGCGGCCGGTGCTGGGCGCCCCCGAGGACTGGTGGCGCCGCGCGCACCTGACGATCGATGTCGCGAGCCGCCCCGGGCGCGCGGACCTGGTGCGCTGCGTCGAGGGTCCGGACGGCCTCACGCCGACGGCCGACCAGACCTCTCACGCGGTCACCTCCCTGGCCGGTGCCACGGCGCTCGCCTGGGTCGCCGAGGAGCTAAACGCGGTGGAGGCGGGCCGGCCGGTCCCCTTCTCCCGCATGTCCTGAGCCGCCCGGGCGCGCGCACCGGCGAGGTCGGCGGGCGTGTCGAGGTCCCACAGGCCCACCAGCCGCGGGTCCGCCGCGGCCACCGCGGGGTCAGCCAGGAGCACGGCCTCGTCGAGCCGGGCCACGCGGATGCGGCCGAGCAGATCGCCCATCCGACGCGTCGGCCCGTCGGCGAGCTCGGCCACCAGGGGCAGGAGCTCGATGCGGTACGCGGCCGCGAGCGGCTGCGGCCGGCCGCCGACCACGGGCACCGCGGCGTCGGCGTCGGAGCCGACCGCCCGGATGATGCGGGCGACGATCGCCGGGTGGAGGAACGGGAGGTCGACCGCCGCGACGAAGACGATCGCGGCCTCGGCCGGGGCGGCCCGCATGCCGGCGAGCATCGCCTCGAGGGGGCCCCGGTCACGGCGGGCGTCCTCCACCACCGCGACGCCGGCCGGCAGGGCCGGCAGATCCTGGCCCGGCGCACTCACCACGACCACCCGGCCGGCCGCCCGGCCGACGGCGTCGACGACCCGCGCGAGCAGCGTCGAGCCCTGCCACTCGATGGCGGCCTTGGGGGTCCCCATCCGGGAGGAGCGACCGCCGGCCAGGACGATTCCCGCAGTCCCCTTCATCGTGGGATCGTACCTCGGGCATGACCGCCCCCTCCCGGGGCGGCCACGCGCGCGACTGCGCCTAAGCTTCCGGCATGAGCTTCAGGGTCTACGCGAGCGAGGGAACGAGCGCGGACCCGGCGGCGGTGGCGCAGTTGCAGCGGTGCCTGTCGCACCCTTCGGCGATCGCCGGTGCGCTCATGGCCGACCACCACAAGGGGTACTCCATGCCGATCGGAGGCGTGGTCGCCTACACG
>JAXIPH010000157.1:0-3322 GCA_045403035.1 Thermoleophilia bacterium
CCCCTGGCTCCCCTTGAAGGCGGGGCCGAGCTCGTCCAGGAACACCATGTGGCCGCCCGAGCGCGCGATCCGGCTCCTCAGGATCTCGGTGATCCTGGTCGCGCGGAGGCCCACGATGCTCGGGGTCGCGCGGGTCCCGGCCCCGCCGGACACCTTCCATGCCTGTCGCGTGCCCGGCAGTGCGCCCCTGGCCGGCTGCTGCTGGATCAGGCCGTCGGCGGCGGTGAGGCCCGGAGGCCCGACGGCGAGCAGCCTCTGCACCTGGTCGCCGCGGTCGTAGAGCACCGTCTCGGCATGGGCGAGCGGCGCGCAGGCGAGGACCGAGCCTCCGGCGCTGAGCACGAGCGCAGATCGGAGGGCACGGAGCACGGGGCTCCTCATGACATCGATCCTCCCGACTCCGGCACCCTACGGGCAACTGACCGAAAGGTCAGCGGGGATCAGCGTATTTGGCGCTGCTGTCTGGCGGTCAAACCGGGCGCCAGGCCCTCCGCCCTCGGGCCGCGCCCACGCGGTGCCCGGGTGGCGAGGGTCGCGGCCAGGATCATGGGACGAACGTCCCCGCGTCCGGCGGCCGTTGCCGCTGCAATCGGCGTCTCGATATACTCCCGCGCGCTTCGCCGGAACCGCTCTGCACGCGGCCCGGCCCGACGTGCGACGGATCCGATCCGGAGGGACCTGCATCACCCAGCAGCGAATCGCGGTGCCGCAGGAGCGACCGGTCCCTCCCGTCTCGGCTCCGGCGCCGACGCACCCGCGGCCGCTGGTGGCCCTGGCGTCCGGCATCGGCGTGATCGTGGCGATCCTCTGCCTGCCGATCGTGCTCCTGGCCGGCGGCCCGTTGAACGGCTGGGTCCTCGGCGTGGCTCTGTGGTCCGCCAACTGGGGCCTTCAGATCTTCACCGCCAAGATCGCGATCAACTCGTCGGCGACCGCGGCGGTGGGGCTGTCCGGCATCTCGTTCATCTCCCGCGCCTGGCTCGTGGCGATCTTCCTGTTCGTCGTCGCGCTGCGGTACGACGAGAGCATCGGCCTCACCGCGGCCGGGGTGTTCCTGGCCGCCTTCACCTGTGACCTGGTCGGCCGGACGATGCTCTTCGTCATGGCTCAGAACGCCCGCAAGGACGTGCCCCGGTGAGCCACGCCCGGCGGGTCTGGACCCTCGCCGCCGGGATCGGCCTGACCCTCATGCTCGCGCTGCCGGCCCTGGCGGCGGCGGCGGCCGAGGAGGACAAGTTCGATCCCTCCGTCGAGTTCGCGACCGATCCCTACATCTCGATCGAGCTGGGGCCGCTCGACCTCTCGATCAACAAGGCGGTGATCTACCTCCTTCTGGCGAGCGGCATCTGCATCGGGGTGGGCATCTTCGTCATCCGGGGCGGCCTGAGGATGCGGCCCACGGGTGCCCAGAACGTCGTGGAGATCGTCTACGAGTTCGCCGAGCAGCAGATCGCCCGCCCGACGCTGTCCGAGAAGGTCTTCTCCCGCTACTTCCCGTTCATCGCGACGCTCTTCATGTTCCTGGCGGTGAGCAACCTGATCAGCTTCATCCCGCTGCCGGTGTCGCACGAGAGCTCCCTCCCGTTCGGCATCCCGGACCTGAGCCTCTACGCCGCGACGGCCAACATCAACGTCACCCTCGCGCTCACTCTGATCACCTTCGTGGCCTTCAACTACGAGGGCGTGCGCGCCCACGGGCCGGTCGGGTACATCAAGACCTTGGTCCCCGACGCCCCCAAGGCCATCAAGCCGTTCATCTTCGCCCTGGAGCTCCTGTCGCAGCTCCTGCGCCTGGTCAGCCTCTCCGTGCGTCTGTTCGCCAACCTGCTCGCCGGCCACCTGCTGATCATCATGTGCGCCGGGTTCATGGTCCTGCTCGGCAACTTCGCGGGGCTCATCGCCATCCCCGTCGGCGTGTTCTTCTACGTGTTCGAATGGCTGCTCATCGCCGGTCTGCAGGCGTTCATCTTCGCCATGCTCAGCGGCATCTACATCGGCTTCGCGGTGGAGTCGTCTCACTAGTGACAGGAGGGTCATCCCGTGGCACTTGAAGGCAATGTTGAGGATGCAGCAAAAATCCTCGCGCTCGGTCTCGCCACCGGCTTCGGGGCCATCGGCCCGGGTGCCGGCGTCGGCTACCTGATGGGCAAGACCGTGGAGGCCGTGGCCCGCCAGCCCGAGCTCCGCGGGGAGATCCTGTCGCTGATGTTCCTGGGCCTGGCCCTGACGGAGGCGATCGTCTTCTACGCCCTCCTCATGGGCTTCGTGGCGTTCTTCATCGGTTAGTCGATGCTGTCGATGGCCACCTCTCTGCTGCCCTACATGCTGCCGCTCCAGGCCGCGGCCGAAGAGGACGACGGCGGCAACCCGCTGCTCGAGGCGAGCCCGGGTCTGATGGTCTGGACCCTGGTGATCTTCGGGATCACCCTCTTCATCCTGAAGCGGTACGTCTTCGGCCCGGTCGGGGCCGCCATCGAGAAGCGCCGAGCGGACATCGCCGCGAGCATCGAGGAGTCCGAGCACGCCCGCGAGGAGGCGGCAGCGCTGCTGGAGGACTACCGCGTCCGCCTGGCCGAGGCGCGCAAGGAGGCCGAGCTGCTGCGCGAGCAGGGCCGCAAGGACGGCGAGCAGCAGGGCCACGAGCTCGTGACGCAGGCCCAGGCGCAGCGCGATCGCGTGCTGACCGACGCCGAGGCCCAGATCGAGGCTCAGGCCCGAGCGGCGGCGAGCGGGCTGCGCGACGACGTCGTGACGCTCGCCCTGATGGCGGCCGAGAAGGTCTCGCGCCGCAGCCTGAGCGACGAGGACCACCGGCGCCTCATCCAGGAGGCCATCGACGAGGCCGACCTCTCGGTCGTGTCGACGAACGGCGCGGAGTCGTCGAACGGGGGCGGCACGCCCGCGTGAGCGTCGCCGCCACCTACGCCGAGGCGCTGTTCGAGGCGGCGACCGAGAAGGACGCCGTCGAGCCGGTCGCGGCCGACGTCGCAGCGTTCGCCGAGGCGATGAGCGAGTCGGCCGAGCTGCGGGCGGTGCTCTCGAGCCCGGAGGTCGACACGCGCGCCAAGAAGGCCGCCGTGACCGGGCTGACCGAGGGCGCGCACCCGCTCGTGGCCAACTTCCTGCAGGTGCTCATCGACCGGGGGCGCATCCACGAGTTCCCGGAGATCGCCCGGGCCCTCCAGGAGCGCGTGGCGCGCGCCGAGCATCGCCTGGAGGTGGAGGCGATCACGGCCGTGCCGATGCCCGACGACCTGCGCAAGCGCGTGGTGCAGCGCATCCAGGGCCAGACCGGCGCCACGGTGGAGCTCACCGAGTCGGT
>JAXIPH010000269.1:0-3359 GCA_045403035.1 Thermoleophilia bacterium
CGACCGCCGCAAGGCCTCCGACGGCCGCGGCGCTGAGGCCCCCCGCGACGGTGCCGGCCGTGGCGGCCGCCCCCGCGCCCGCTGCCCCCCCGGCACCCGCGCCGGCGCCCGCGCCGGCCGATCCGCTCCCGCCCACGCCCCCGCCCGTGGTGCCCTGCGTCCCCGCACCGGCCGCGGCGCCCCCGCCGACGGCCGCCCCTCCGCCGGCCACCGTGTGCAGGATCTGGGCGGCGACGGCGGGGGCCAGGAAGGGCCAGAAGGCGGCCAGGCGGCGGCGGCGCTCCTCCTGCGACTCGGCGAAGGCGCGGCAGTCCTCGCACCCCCGCAGGTGCGCCTTCACACGCCGCGCCCGCAGGGTGCGGCGGTCGTCCTGGGTGATCATCCGGCACACCTGGTCGCACGCGAGCTCGCGGCCGGCGTTGAACTCCGCCAGCGACATGCGGGCCTCGTGCACGAGGTGGCGGGCGTCGGCGGCGGTCGTCTCGAGGGCCTCGCCGACGGCCTTGTGCGAGAAGCCGTTGAGCTCGCGCAGCAGCAGCGCGGAGCGCTGGCGCAGCGGCAGGGCCGCCAGGTCCACGCGCAGCTGGCGCAGCTCCTCGCGCGCCTCCACCTTCTCGTGGACCGCCCCCGCGACCGGGTCGTCCTGCTCCACGAGCCGCTCGGAGAACGGGCGCGCCCGCACCAGGTCGACGCACTCGTTGTGAGCGATGCGGAAGAGCCATGGGCGCAGGGCCGTGGGCGGCCGCGCCCGCCCCGACGTCATCGCCCGGTAGGCGGCGAGCATCGTGTGCTGGAACGCCTCTTCGGCGTCCTGGCGGTGGCGCACGAGGGCGGCGCAGTAGCGGAAGATCTCCGCCCCGTAGCGCTCGTAGATGCCCTCGAAGGCGCGCTCGTCCCCCGCCGCGACCATACCGACCAGGGCCGTGTCACTCAGGACGGCGGCGGTGCGGTATTCCGGTCGTGGAGCGTGGACCTTGGACCCGGGGGCGACCGTGGCCAGCGCGATCCTCCTGCCGTGGGTATTGGCTTATACCTCAGCACGATCGGTGCCCGGCAGCGCCGCGCACCCCGGAAACTTACGAAAACTTGAGGACCGCCACGAAAACTCCCCGAACGGTCAGGTACGAACGGAGGGCGGATCTCGGCCCGGTCCGAGACCGGGCGCGGCTCAGGCGGCGGGCACCAGCCGCAGCGGGGCGATCGTGCGCCGCGGGGCCAGCCGGCCCGCCATCACCCGAACCAGGGCGTCCACGACCTCCGGGGAGAACTGCAGTCCCGACTCCCGTCGGCACTCCTCGAGCGCCTCGTCCTCCGTGAGGGCGGTGCCGGTCCAGGAGCGGTGGATCATGGCGTCCCAGGCGTCGGCGACGCCCAGGATCGTCGCGCCGTGGGGGATCTCGTGGTCGGCGAGCCCGTCCGGGTAGCCCCGGCCGTCCCACCGCTCGTGGTGGCTGCGCACCCACGAGAGCTGCGCCGGCGAGACCACCGAGCGAGCGATCTGGGAGCCGAGCACGGCGTGCTCCTTCACGATCTCGTACTCCTCGGGGGTGAGGCGGCGCGGGAGGAGCAGGATCTCCTCGGGCAGGCACGCCTTGCCCACGTCGTGGATGCTCGCGGCCTCGCGCAGCCTCGCGGTGCGGCGAGGGCTCCATCCGAGCTCGGCCGCCAGCAGCGTGCAGAGCTCGGCCACCCGGTCGGAGTGCCCGGCGGTGGCAGGATCGCGGGCATCCACCTCGCCTGCCACGCGCCGCAGGGTGAGCATGCCGCGCCAGCGCCCAAGCTCCGTCGCCGCCTGGTCGGGCTGCATGCGTGCCGTCTTTGGGAACCAGTCGATCATCACCACTACAGACCGGCCCCGACCCCGAAACGTCGGATCTACTTGCGAAAGATGCTCTGGGCGCCGCTAGGTCGAGAGCAGCGCGAAGAGCGCGAGCACCCAGATCCCGATGATCACCAGGCCCGCGGGCCACCCGCCCGAGAGGGTCACGGCGACGACCGCCGTGGCGAGCGCGGCGCCCCCGATGACGAACCACTTCACCCACCGCAGCTCGTCGTGCTCCCGGCGCTCGGCGAAGTCGGTGACCGGAGGCTCGCGCGGGCTGAGGGCGCTGCCCCCGCCGGTGGCCTCGAGATACGCGTCGAGCGCCCGCATGATGTCGCTCGCCGAGCGCTCCGGATCGTCGGCCGTGGCGAGCCGAGCGAGCGCCTCCTCGAGCAGCGCCCGATGGGCCTCGCGCTCCGCGCGCGAGAGCGGCGGTCGGGGGTACTGCGCCATCGCGCGCCATGCTACCGCGAGGCCGGGTGGGGCGGTTCCGCCGACCGCGGCGTATGCGAGAGTGCCGGGGTGAGCCGCACGGTGCTGGTGGTGGGAGGCGGAGGCCGCGAGCATGCTCTCGTGCGGGCGATCGGACGATCCCCCGAGCGCCCCCGGATCTTCTGCGCCGGGGGCAACGCGGGCATCGGCCGGGACGCCGAGGTGATCCCCGTCAACCTCGACGACACCGGCGGGGTGGTGGCGCTGGCGACCGCGTTCGGGGTGGACCTGGTGGTGGTCGGGCCCGAGGGGCCGCTGGTCTCCGGGATGTGCGACGCGCTCCGCGCCGCCGGCATCCGCGCCTTCGGCCCGGGGGCCGCCGCCGCCCGGCTGGAGGGCAGCAAGGCCTTCTCCAAGGAGGTCATGGAGGCCGCCGGGGTCCCCACAGCGCGGGCCGTCACCGTGACCGACGTCGATGCGGGCATGGCCGCCGTGGCGGAGCTCGGCCTGCCCGTGGCCGTCAAGGCCGACGGCCTGGCCGCCGGCAAGGGCGTGGTCGTGGCGACGAGCGCGGCCGAGGCCCGCGCGGCGCTCGAGGCCTGCCTCGTGACCGGCAGCTTCGGCGACGCCGGCCGGGTGGTCGTGGTGGAGGAGGGCATGGTCGGTCCCGAGGTGTCGCTGCTCGCGATCACCGACGGCCGGGCCGTGGCCCGCTTTCCGGCCGCCCGCGACTACAAGCCGATCGGCGAGGGCAACACCGGCCCCAACACGGGAGGGATGGGGTCGGTCTCGCCGGTGCCCGACATCCCGGACGCGCTGGCCGACGAGCTGCTCGAGTGCGTGCACCGGCCGGTGATCGCCGAGCTGGAGCGCCGGGGGGCGCCCTTCTCGGGCACCCTCTACGCGGGGCTGATGATGACGGCCGACGGGCCGCGGGTGCTCGAGTTCAACACCCGGTTCGGCGACCCGGAGACGCAGGCCCTGCTGCCGCGCCTCGACGAGGACGCCCTGGGCCTCCTGACCGCGGCCGCCGACGGAGAGCTGGAGGATCGGCCGGTGCGGGTCAACGACGGCGCGGCGGTGGCGGTGGTGCTGGCGGCGCACG
>JAXIPH010000145.1:0-16428 GCA_045403035.1 Thermoleophilia bacterium
GATGTTCATCACGCGCACGCCCTCGGTCGATCGCCCGGTGCGGCGGATGGAGTCCACCTCGATGCGGATCACCTGGCCGAGCTGGGAGATGAGGAGCAGCTCCTGGCCCTCGCGCACCGGCCGGGCCGTGATCAGCTCACCCTTGCGGTCGGTGACCTTGAGCGTGCGGACCCCCTTGGTGGGACGGCCCTTGCGCGGGTAGTCCGACATCGGCGTGCGCTTGCCGTAGCCGTTGCCGGTCACCACCAGCAGCTCCTCGTCGTCGCGGGCCACGCAGAGCGCGAGCACCCGGTCGCCATCGTCGAGGTTCATCGCGCGCACCCCACGGGTGTCGCGGCTCATCGGGCGCACCTTGCCCTCGTGGAAGCGGGCGGCCTGGCCGCGCGCCGACACCACCAGCAGGTCCTCGTCGCCGTCGGTGAGCTGCACACCCACCAGCTCGTCGTCGCCCTGGAGCTGGATCGCGATCAGGCCGGCCTCGCGCAGGATGGTGTCGTACTTGCGCATCTCGGTCTTCTTGACCATGCCGTCGCGCGTGGCGAGGGTGAGGTACTTGCCCTCGCTGTAGTCGCGGGTGGCGAAGACCGCCCGCACCTCCTCGCCCTCCCGCAGCGCGAGCACGTTGGCGATGTGGCGTCCGCGCGAGTCGCGCGAGCCCTGGGGAAGCTCGTGCACCTTCTGGCGGTACACCTTGCCGGTGTTCGTGAAAAACAGCAGGTAGTGGTGCGTCGACGCGATGAAGAGGTGCTCGATGTAGTCCTCGTCCTTCAGGCGCACCCCCCGCCGCCCCTTGCCGCCGCGACCCTGGGCCCGGTAGGTGCTCACCGGAAGGCGCTTGACGTAGCCGCCGTTGGAGATCGAGATGACCATCTCCTCCTCGGCGATCAGGTCCTCGAGGTCGATGTCGCCCTCGCCGGGGACCACCTCGGTGCGGCGCTCGTCGGCGAACCGGCCCCGGATCTCGAGCAGCTCCTCGCGGATGAGGGCGTACACGCGGGCCTCGTCGCCCAGGATGGCCCGCAGCTCCCCGATTCGCTCCTGCAGCTCCGCGTACTCCGACTGGATCTTCCCGGCCTCGAGCTGGGTGAGGCGCTGGAGGCGCAGGTCGAGGATCGCGCGCGCCTGCAGCTCGCTCAGGTCGAAGCGCGTCATCAGCCCCGCACGGGCGGTCTCGGGGTCGGCGGCGCCGCGGATGAGCGCGATCACCTCGTCCAGGTGCTCCAGGGCCTTGAGGAGGCCCTCCAGGATATGGGCGCGGGCCTCGGCGCGGGCCAGGCGGTACCGCGAGCGCCGGGTCACGACCTCCTTCTGGTGCGCCAGGTAGTGGCCCAGCATCTCCTTGAGGCTCAGCGTGCGCGGCACG
Organism: Thermoleophilia bacterium; assembly: GCA_045403035.1. GTDB lineage: Bacteria > Actinomycetota > Thermoleophilia > Miltoncostaeales > Miltoncostaeaceae > CAVXDY01. The sequence goes on from JAXIPH010000145.1 coordinate 1,364, forward strand.
CCGTCGACGAGGGCGATCGCGTTGACCCCGAACGTGCTCTGCACCGCGGTGTGCTTGTAGAGCTTGTTCAGCACCACCACCGGGACGGCGTCGCGGCGCAGCTCGATGACCACGCGGACGCCGTCGCGCCCGCTCTCGTCGCGCAGGTCGGCGATCTCGGCGATGACCTTGTCGTTGGCGAGGTCGGCCATCTTGCGGATCAGCTCGGCCTTGTTGACCTGGTAGGGCAGCTCGGTGAACACGATCGCGTTGCGGCCGTGCTTGAGCGGCTCGTTGTGGGCGCGGCCCCGCACCACCACGCGGCCCCGGCCCGTGCGGTAGGCCTCCACCACGCCGGCGCGGCCCACGATGATCCCGCCCGTGGGGAAGTCGGGCGCCCGGACGTGGCGCATCAGGGCCTCGACCTCGATCGCCGGGTTGTCGATCGTCGCCACGACCGCGTCGATGACCTCGCCCAGGTTGTGCGGCGGGATGTTCGTGGCCATGCCCACCGCGATGCCCGACGACCCGTTGATGAGCAGGTTGGGAACCCGCGAGGGGAGGACCACCGGCTCGCTGCGCCGGTCGTCGTAGGTCGGCGTGTCGTCGACCGTGTCCTCGTCGATGTCGCGGAGCATCTCCGTGGCCAGGCGGGAGAGGCGGGCCTCGGTGTAGCGCATGGCGGCGGCCGAGAACTCGCTCGAGCCGAAGTTCCCCTGGCCGTCGACCAGCGGGTAACGCGAGGAGAAGTCCTGCGCCAGGCGGACCAGGGTGTCGTAAATCGCCGAGTCGCCGTGGGGGTGGAACTCACCCATGACGCGCCCGACGATGTTGGCGCTCTTCACGTAGGGGCGCTCGGGCTGGAGGCCCATGTCGTGCATCGCGTAGAGCACGCGGCGGTGCACGGGCTTGAGCCCGTCGCGCACGTCGGGCAGCGCCCGGCCCACGATGACGCTCATCGCGTACTCGAGGTACGACGAGCTCATCTCCCGCTCGAGCTCGCGCGGCTCGATGCGCCCGTGGCGGTCGATCGCCACTACCTACTCCACCCGTGACGTCCGATGTCTGGGGCCCGGTGGAGAACCGACTTCTCCAACCGGGTCCTAGACATCGAGGAAGCGGACGCTGCGGGCGTTGTCCTCGATGAACGCGCGGCGGGGCTCCACCTTCTCGCCCATCAGCTTGGCGAAGAGCTCTCCCACCGTCAGCTCGTCCTCCATCACCACGCGCTGCAGGATGCGGCGCTCGGGGTCCATGGTCGTCTCCCAGAGCTGCTCGCTGTTCATCTCGCCGAGGCCCTTGAAGCGGCTCAGCTGGACGCCCTCGCGGCACAGCTCCATCACCGCGATGCGCAGGGCCTCGTAGTTGGCCGGGGTGCGCGAGCGCGAGCCGCGCGTGAGCCGGAACGGGGGGGTGCCCACCTGGTCGCGCAGCCGGGCGCGCGCGCCGCGCAGGCCCGACAGCTCCCGAGAGGCGAGGACCGCGAGCGGGATGGCCACGGTCCGGGCCTCGCCCGTGCTGGTCAGCACCGAGCGGGCCAGCACCTCGCGCGCGGCGACCTCGACGCCCTCCACGGTCAGCGTCGCCCGCTCGTCGGAGGCCTCCGCGACGGCCGAGGCGAGCGCGTCGAGGTTGTCGCCCGGCTCGGCCTCCACCAGGTTGTGGACCTGCAGGAAGTCGATGACCTCGGAGCCGTAGGTGGCCCGGAGGTTGCCCGCCCACGCCTCGTGCTCCTTCAGGGCGCGCTGGAAGCGCTGGTAGCGGGCCTTCGTGAGCCCCACCGCGCGCCCCTCGGCGTCCTCCAGCAGGAGGTCGCCCAGGTTGCGCTCCAGCAGCCAGTCCTCGAGCTCGAGCTCCTTCTCGATGTACTGCTCCTGGTTGCCCTGCTTCACCTTGTACAGGGGCGGGCACGCGATGTAGACGAAGCCCTCCTCGATGAGCCCGCGCATGTGGCGGAAGAGGAACGTGAGGATGAGCGTCCGGATATGGGCGCCGTCCACGTCGGCGTCGGTCATGATGATGAGCTTGTGGTACCGCGCCTTCGCGAGGTCGAAGTCCTCGTCGATGCCGGTGCCCATCGCGGTGATCATCGCCTGGATCTCGTTGTTCGAGAGGACCTTGTCGATCCGGGCCTTCTCGACGTTGATGATCTTCCCGCGCAGGGGCAGGATCGCCTGGAAGCTCGACTGCCGCGCCATGATCGCCGAGCCGCCGGCCGAGTCGCCCTCCACCAGGAAGAGCTCGGTGTTGGCCGGGTCGCGGTCGGAGCAGTCGGCGAGCTTGCCCGGCAGGCTCGTGGAGTCCATCGCGCCCTTGCGGCGGGCCAGGTCGCGGGCCTTGCGCGCGGCCTGCCGCGCCTGGGCGGCGTTGATGGCCTTGCCGCAGATGGCGCGGGCCTCGTTCGGGTGCTCCTCGAGGTACTCCGACAGCCGCTGCGTGACGGTCTGGTTGACGAAGCCCGTGATCTCGGAGTTGCCGAGCTTGGTCTTGGTCTGGCCCTCGAACTGCGGCTCGTGCAGCTTGATCGAGACGATCGCGGTGAGCCCCTCGCGTGTGTCGGGGCCCTCCAGGTTGTCGTCCTTCTCCTTCAGGAGGCCCTTCGCACGGGCGTAGTCGTTGAGGGTGCGCGTGAGCGCGGTGCGGAACCCGGTGAGGTGGGTGCCGCCCTCGTGCGTGTTGATGTTGTTGGCGAACGTGTAGACGGACTCGTTGTAGGCGGCGGTCCACTGGAGCGCGGCCTCGAGGGTGGCCTCCGGGCCGTCGGCCTCGAGGTACACCACGTCCCGCTGCAGCGGGTCGCGCGTCTCGTTGAGGTAGCGGACGAAGTCCTGGATGCCGCCCTCGTAGTGGTACTCGACCTCGCGGCCCTCGCCGCGGCGGTCGACCAGGCGCACGGTGAGGCCCCGGGTCAGGAACGCCGTCTCGCGGAGGCGCTGGGACAGCACCTCGAAGTCGAAGTCCGGCTCCTCGAAGATGTCCGGGTCGGGCATGAAGTTGATCGTCGTGCCGGTGTCCGTCGCCTCGCCCACCCGCTCCACCGGGCCCAGCGGGACCCCAAGCGCGAAGCGCTGCACGAACGAGCCCCCGTCGCGCCGCACCTCGGCGGTGAGCGTCTCGGACAGGGCGTTCACCACGCTGCTGCCGACGCCGTGCAGGCCGCCGGACACCTTGTAGCCGTCCCCGCCGAACTTGCCGCCGGCGTGGAGCACGGTCATCACGACCTCGAGCGCGCTGCGGCCTCCCTGCTCGGCCATCGCCGCCACGGGGATTCCGCGCCCGTTGTCGGACTCGGTGCACGAGCCATCGGGGTTCAGGGTGATCTCGACGCGGTCGCAGTGGCCCGCCAGGGCCTCGTCGACGCTGTTGTCGACGAGTTCGTAGACGAGGTGGTGGAGCCCTCGGGGTCCGGTCGACCCGATGTACATGCCGGGCCGTCGGCGTACCGCCTCAAGCCCCTCGAGGACGGTGATGTCCTCGGCGTCATAGTTCGTGATGTCCGACGGAACGTCGGGCGCAGGTCGGATCTGGAGCCTCCTGTTTCGCTCCGTGCAATGGTAGCACCCCGGCCCGCTGACGCCCCGCCTTTAGTCCCCTATTTGCAGGTATTTCACCTGTCCGGGGACCCCGTTCGACGCGCCGCCGAGGCGGCCGCCGCGCGCGCCACCAGATCGCGCAGTCGCTCGTCGGCCAACCCCTCCGCGGCGCGCGCCCCCACGGCCCTCTGGGTGGGCGTCGGTCGCGGGGCCGGACGGGGTGCCGGGAGGGCCTCCGGGGGAGCGACGACCACGTGGTCGGACACGGCGAAGCGCAGCGCCGTGACGCCCGTGTCAGGGGCGCGGGCGAGGAGCCGCGCGAGGAGGTCGTCGCGGCGCATCGTGAGCTCCTGCGCCCAGGAGGCGCTGGAGCAGGCGACGGTCAGGACGCCGGCGCGCGTCCGGCGCACCGGGACGCTGTGGGCCGCCGCGGCGGAGCCCACGACATCCGCCCACGCCGCGGCCGCGGCGCCGGCCTCGGCCCCTAAGCCGCCGCCGCTCGCCCGGCGCCGGAAGCGCGCGACCGCCGACGCCGCCGTCAGCGGCTCGCGGCGGTGCCGGCGCCGTGGCGCCGGGCGCTCAGCCACGGACCTGCCCGTCCTCCACGCGCAGCAGGCCGTCGGGCGGGCGTCCGGTCGCCGCCGCCGCGGCCGGATCCGCGCTCGTCACGATCGTCTGGCCCCCGTCCCGGACGGCCTCCAGGAGCAGCCGGCGGCGGTCCGGGTCGAGCTCGCTCAGCACGTCGTCGAGCAGGAGGATCGGGCGGGCGGCGTGCGCCCGCAGGTGGTCGCGGGCGGCAAGGAGCATCGCCAGCGCGGCCGTGCGCTGCTCGCCCTGGCTGCCCTCCCGGCGCAGGTCCGCCTCGCCGACGCCGATCCAGAGGTCGTCGCGGTGCGGCCCGGTGAGCGTCTGGGCGGCCTGGACCTCGCGCGGGCGGCGCTCGAGCATCGCCGCCGCGAGCGCCTCCTCCAGGTCCGCCGCGGGGACCTCCGCGAGCCCCGGCGGCGACGGCTCCAGCCGCAGGAGCCCCCCCGGCCCGCCCCCGAGCGCCTCCAGCCAGGCCGCGCACGGCCCGGCGAGCGCCGCGGCGCCCGCCCGGCGAGCGGCGCCCACCCGCGCTCCCAGCCGCGCAATGGGGGCCTCCCAGGCGGGGAGGGTCGCCTCCGACGCCGCGCCCGCGCGGATCCTCCGCAGCAGCGCGTTGCGCTGGGCCAGGGCCGCCTGGAGGCCGCTGAGGTCGTCCGCGAACGCGGGCGAGGCGGCCTCCAGCACCCGGTCGAGGGCCCTGCGACGGGCGGCGGGCGGGCCCTTCACCGCTCGCAGCTCGTCGGGCAGGAACACCAGCACCGCCCGTGCGCGCCAGGCGGCCAGCGATCGTGCCGGCTCCCCGTCGATGCGCAGGAGCCGGCCCCGGCCGGGCTCGAAGCCGATCTCCCGCACCGCTCGGCCAGGAGGGCCCTCCAGGTCCAGGCTCACGTGGAGGGCCTGGGCCCCGCGGCGCACGACCTCGGCCTCGCGGGTCGTCCGCGGGGACACCCCGAGGCAGCCCAGCACCACCGCCTCCACCAACGAGGTCTTGCCCGCCCCGTTCGGCCCCCCCACCATCACCAACCCGTCCGGCAGCTCCAGCGACCCGCGCCGCCAGCACCGCACGTCCGAGAGCTCCAGCCGCCGCGCCGTCCAGGCGCGCCCGGGAACGCTAGGCGTTGAGGCGGATCGGCATGAGGAGATAGCGGTAGTCATCGTCCGCTCCGCGCAACAGGCCGGGTCGCAACGGGCTGATGAGCCCGAGCCTCACCTCGTCGCCGACCACGCTCTCCACGCCGGCGCGCAGGAACTCCACGTTGAAGCCGATCTCCAGCGGGTCGCCCGAGAACGACACCGGGAGGGACTCGTGCCCCTCGCCCACCTGGTCGCTGACGGCCGACACGGTCACGCTGCCGGGCTCGAAGGCCAGGCGGACGGGCGTGTTGCGCTGGGCGAGCACGCCGATGCGCCCGAGCACGCCCAGCAGCTCCGCCCGCCCGAAGGCCACGTCGTGGTCGAAGGCGTCGGGCACCAGCTGGCGATGGTCCGGGAACTGCCCCTCGATCAGCCGGCTGGTGAGGCGGAAATCGCCGACCCGCATCAGGCCCTGGGTCTCGGTGAGGACGATCTCCACGACGTCGGCCTTGATCGCGCCGGCCAGGCGGGCGACCTCTCCGAGCGCACGGGCGGGGACGATCGCCTCGCGGGTGTCGGCCGGCGGAGCCTCGAGCGGCGCCTGGCGCACGGCCAGCCGGTACGAGTCGGTGGCCACCATCGTGAGGCCCTCGGGCCCCAGGCGCAGGAGCACCCCCGTCAGCACCGGCCGCGTCTCGTCGCGCGACGCGGCGCGCGCGACGCGCTCGACCGTGTCCACGAGGAGGTCGGCGGGCAGGGACAGGCCGCTCCCCTCGTCGGGCGGCAACTCCGGGAAGTCCCCCGCCTGGAGGCAGTTGAGGGAGAAGGACGACCCGCCCCCCGAGACCGCGACGACGCCCTCGTTATCGCGGTGCTCCAGCGTCACCGGCCCATCGGCCATGCTGCGCACGATGTCCGCCGCCAGGCGGGGCAAGACCACCGAGCCGGGCTGCTCGACCGTGCCCGCCAGCGGAACCCGCACCGAGAGCTCCATGTCCGTCGCTGCGAGCTCGCAGCGGCCGTCGTCCGCCCTCAGCAGGATGTGGGAGAGGATCTGGATCGTGCTCTTGGCCGACGCGGCGCGGCCCGCGATGGCGAGCTTGGCCGCCAGCTCTTCCTTGGGCGAGACGAGGCGCACGCCGCGACCCTAACGGCTGCCGAGGACGAGCGTCGGCGCTCGGCCCGTGCCCACCGTGCCCGGCTGGGTCGCTGTCCACCGTGCCCGGCCCGCCCTCCTTGAGAGATGAAAGAAAGAGGGTGAGAAGGTCGTCACCGCAGTAGGGCGTGTGGACGATGAGGAGATCCCGGAAATCCCCCGCACAGGAGAACTTTCCGGGTGTGGGCACGCCGGTGGGCGAAGGGCCCTCCGACGTGTCGCCACTCCCCACCCGTCCCCAGGGCCGGCGCCCGGCCGCGGGGGCGGGGGCGAACGGTGGACAGGCGGCCCCGGTCCTCCCGAGGGTCCTCCACCGTCACCGCTGGCGTCCGGTGAGGCGTCCCGTGAGCGCGTTGACGGCGGTGAGGACCTCACCCTCGTCGCCCATGAGGTTCGCGACCTTCTGGACCGCGTACATGACGGTGGTGTGGTCGCGGCCACCGAAGGCCCGGCCGATGGCGGGCAGGGAGGAGTCGGTGAGCTCCCGGCTGAGGTACATGGCCACCTGGCGGGGGCCCACGATGCGACGGGTGCGCTTGTCGCTGGTCAGCTCGTTGAGCGCCACCCCGTAGTAGCGGCAGACCTCTCCCTGGATGACCTCGATGCGCAGGATCCCCTCGCCGGCCGGGAAGAGGTCCTCGAGCACCTCGTGGGCCAACTCGACGGTCACCCGCCGGCCGGAGATGGAGCCGTGGGCGACCACGCGCGTGAGCGCGCCCTCCAGGGCGCGCACGTTCGTGGAGACGCGCCCGGCGATGAAGGGGAGCACCTCGGGGTCATGGATCTCGTAGCGGTCCGCGCGCGCCCGCTTCTGGAGGATCGCGATGCGGGTCTCCAGGTCGGGCGGCTGCACGTCCGTGATCAGGCCCATCTCGAAGCGGCTGCGCAGGCGGTCCTCGAGGGTGGCGATGGCCTTCGGGGGCCGGTCGGACGAGATCACGATCTGCTTGCCGCTGTCGTGGAGGGCGTTGAACGTGTGGAAGAATTCCTCCTGGGTCTGCTCGCGGCCCTGCAGCGACTGGATGTCGTCGATGAGCAGGATGTCCGTCGACCGGTAGCGGTCCTTGAAGGAGCGCATCCCGCCGTCGCGCAGCGCGTTGATGAACTCGTTGGTGAAGGTCTCCACCGAGACGTAGGTGAGCGCCAGCTCGGGGTGGTTGACCGCGACGAAGTGCCCGATGGCGTGCAGGAGGTGGGTCTTGCCGAGCCCCACCCCGCCATACATGAAGAAGGGGTTGTAGGCGCGCGCCGGCGCCTCGGCCACCGCGAGGGCGGCCGCCTGGGCGAACCGGTTGGACGGCCCGGTGACGAAGGCCTCGAACGTGAACCGCGGTTGGAGCCCCAGGGGCCGCCGCGGCGGCACCGAGGCGACGGGCGCCGACTCGGGCGGCGCGACGGCGGGGCCCTCCGCGGGCGCGGGCTTCTCCTCCTCGGCGGGCTTGACCACCAGCACCTCGACCTGCAGGTCCGCACCGCAGACCTCGAAGAGGGCGTCGCGCAGAAGGGGCAGGTAGCGCTGGTGGATCCACTGGCGCAGCAGCTCGGTGTCGACCCCCAGCACGAGGCGATCGTGCGAGAGGGAGAGGGGCCGAGCCCCCGCGAAGGCGAACTTGTAGGTCTGGCTGTTGAGCGTGGAGCGCAGCCGCTCGCGCACCTCCTTCCAGACGGCGTCGCGCTCGAGGGTCGGGGCGGTGAGTGCTGACATGGCCGGGGCTCCAGCGGTGGGAGAGGGCGGGGCGGGGTGGTGCGGAGGGATCAGAAGAGCGTGGCGACGAGGGCTGCGCCGGCATCGGTGAGCCGGCGTGCGCCGCCGGGCTCCCGGGCGACGAGCCCTCGGTGCTGCAGGGTGGCGAGCTCCCGTCCGCACTCGGCACGGGATCGGCCGAGCTCCTCGGCGAGCCGTGCAGGGTGGCCGCTCCCGATCTCCAGGAGCAGGGCGAGGATGACGCGGGCGGCCTCGGAGCAGACGGGCTCGGGCGCGGGGACGTCGGGGGCGGGTGCGGACAGCGTCACGACCGCGCCGCCGCCGAGGTTGTCGGCGAGCTCCAGCCGCCCGCCGCCGGCGTCCATCAGCCGCGCGGCCAGGGGGAGGCCGCCGCCGACGCCGCGCACGAGCGCACGGGCCTCGGAGCCGGCCGTGGAGAATCCGGGCTGGAGGGCGCGGAACGGATCGTCGATCCCCGGGCCGTGGTCGCTCACGCGCACCGTGAAGCCGCCGTCGAGGATGCTGACGACGGCATCGCGGAAGCCCGCGTGGACCAGGTTCTCCAGGACCTCGCGGATCGCGGGGGCGGGAAGGGGCGAGCGGTCGCCCACCGCGTCGCACAGGGCCTCGACGAGGCCCGCGGGATCGTCGTCGCGAAACTCGTCCACCGCGGGCGGCTCGGTGGGGCCGGCGTACACGGAGACTCGCGCCGACACGGGGGTCGACGAGACCGGCCGGGTGGGCGCGAGGGCGGGTGTGAGGGCGAGGGCTGACGACATGGAGGAGGGTGAGGGGCGGGCACTCTAACCCGAGGGTGAGGGGCGGCGATAGGCCCCGAGCGAGCCTGTGGAAAACAAACACACGACTGAGCGGCGAAATCGCGCGGCGCATGCCCGGGGCGTCGGCGGCGCCGTCCGCGAGATCCCTTTCAGCAGGCGAGATACGCAGGTTTTCCACAACCCTCTCCACACCTGTGGAGGACGGTCCGGCCGTCCGGCGGAGCGGGGCCCTTTGCTATGCTGCGCGACTCCGCGGCGGGGGTGGCCCCTGCGCGGACAGCGGAGCCACGACCGACCGCCGACCAGGAGTGCTGCGCGCGTGAAGCGGACCTATCAGCCCAACAAGCGCAAGCGGAAGAAGACCCACGGGTTCCGGGTGCGCATGAGCACGCGCGCCGGCCGGGCGGTGCTGAAGCGCCGCCGGGCGAAGGGCCGTGCGCGACTCTCCGCCTGAGGCCCCTGCGACGGCCCCCGGGGCCGCACCACGACGCCGGGCGCGGATCACTCGCTCGGGCGACTTCGACGCCGTCTACCGGCGTGGTCGCTCGGCCACCGGCCGGCACCTGGTCGCCTACGTCTTCGCGCGCGCCGACCGCCCTGCCGGCGCCGCGCCGCGCCTCGGCCTGTCGGTGTCGCGGAAGGTGGGGGACGCCGTGGAGCGCAACCGGGTGAAGCGCGTCCTGCGCGAGCGGTTCGCGCCGCTGGCCGCCGGCCTGCCCCCGGGGGTGGACGTGGTCGTGATCGCGAGACCCGGAGCGGCGCAGTACCTACAGGAGCGCGGCTCCGCCGCCCTCGGGGATCGCCTGGGCGAGCTGCTGGAGCGCGCCATGGCCGCGACGAGTCCTGGAGCGGGGTCGTGAAGGCGATCCTCACCGCTCCCATCCGTGCCTATCAGCGCGGGATCTCGCCGATGCTCGGCCGGCGCTGCAAGTACCACCCCACCTGCTCCGCGTACGCGATCGACGCGATCCGTGAGTTCGGGGCCCTGCGCGGCAGCGTGCTGGCCGGCTGGCGATTGCTGCGCTGCAACCCCTGGAGCCACGGCGGCGTGGACTATCCCCGCGACCAGCGGGTGTTCCGGGCGTGAGCAACCCCCTCGATCTCCTCGAGGATCCCCTTCGCGCGCTTCTCGATTTCCTCCACGAGAACGTCAACCTCACCTACGGCTGGTCGATCGTCGTCCTGACCGTGATCGTGCGGGTGTGCCTCCTGCCGCTGGTGGTGAAGCAGTACTCCTCCATGCGCCGGATGCAGGCCGTGGCGCCGCAGATGAAGGAGCTGCAGCAGAAGTACAAGGGGAACCGCGCGAAGCTCAACGAGGAGCTGATGAAGTTCTACAAGGAGAAGGAGATCAACCCCTTCTCCTCGTGCCTGCCGCTCGTCGCGCAGCTGCCGATCTTCATCGCGCTCTACTACGTGCTGCGCTCCTTCGCGAACGACGCGAACGTGGACGGCGGGGCGGTCTCGTTCATGTGGGTCATCCCGGACGTCCGGGAGCAGCTGACCGACATCGGCTGGGGCGCGTTCGTGATCGTGGCGATCTACGCCCTGTCCCAGCTCCTGTCGACCGAGCTCTCGGCCACCCCGAACATGCCGGCCTCCCAGCGCCGCCTCATGCGTGTCCTGCCGCTGGTGGTGGTGCTGTTCGTCTTCCAGTTCCCGGTTCCGGCGGGCCTGGTCCTCTACTGGATGACGACCAACCTCTGGACCGCCGGCCAGCAGCTGGTGATGCGACATCGCATCGGGCTGCATCTGGCGGACCCCGCGGACGTCGCGACGCCGGCGAAGAAGGGATCGCGCACGCCCCCGCGCGGCGAGCCCGCGACGGTGGCCGCTCTCACCGAGGGGTCGGCGGGGGAGGAGGCGCCGGTGGATGAGATGGTCGCGGCCCCGCGGACGACCCCGCGCAAGCGCCGGCGCTGGCGGCCGGAGGAGGCCGAGGCCGAGGTGGGCGGCGACGGCGGGGAGGAGGAGGCCGCCATGGAGCACGAGGCCGCTGAGGCGCCCGCGGCGCTCGACGCCCCCGAGGCCGAGACGGCCCCCGAGCTCGAGACGGTCCCGGAGCCCGACGACACCCCGGAGCCCGACGACGCCCCCGAGGCCGAGCAGGCGGAGGGGGTGGCCGCGCCGGCCGAGCGGTCGGGATCGGGCACGACCCGCCGCCGGCCGCCCCCGAAGGGACCCTCGCGTCCCGCCCGCCCCGCGAGCGCCACGCGCTCCAAGAAGAAGAAGAAGAAGCGATGATTGACTCCGATGGCGCCACCCCCGGCGCCGGCGCCCTCGCGCGCGCCCTCGACGCCGTCGTGCGGGGGATGGGGATCGACGCGAAGGTGGTCGTGGAGCAGGGGGACGACGAGAGCGACCTCGTGGCCCGGGTGGACGGCAAAGGCACCGCGGGCCTCGTCGGAAAGGGCGGGGAGACCATCGACGCCCTGCAGTACCTGCTCTCGCAGATCGCCAGCCGCGCCGAGGGTGGGTCCCGCCGCCGCGTGTCCCTGGACGCCGACGGCTACCGGGCGCGCCGCGCGGCGGCGCTCGAGGACCTGGCCGACCGTGCCGCCAAGGAGGCGGTCGAGTTCGGCGAGGAGATCGAGCTCGACCCGATGACGCCTCACGACCGGCGCATCGTGCACATGGCGCTCAAGGACCGGACGGAGGTCGTCACCCGCAGCGAGGGCGACGAGCCCCGCCGCCGGATCATCGTCGAGCCCGCCGAGTAGCGACCGGGACGTGGGCGTGCCGAGCCCCGCTCCACCGGTTTCACGTGAAACATCCGGGCCCGCGCGGCGCCTCGTCGAGCGCGCCGCGAGCCTGGGCATCGCGGTCACCCCGCAGGTCGCGGGGGTTCTGATCGCCCTGCTCGACCGGATCGCGCTCGAGCCCCAGAATCTCACGACCATCGAGGTCCTGGATGACGGGATCGACCGCCACCTGGCCGACAGCCTCGCGGGCCTCTGCGTGCGCGAGCTCGCCGGCGCGACCGCCTGCGTCGATCTCGGGAGCGGGGGCGGCTTCCCGGGGCTGGCGCTCGCCGTCGCCCGCCCGGGGATGGCGGTGACGCTGGTCGAGAGCGAGCGCAGGAAGGCCGACTGGCTGCGCCGGGCGGCCGCGGACTTCCCTAATGTGCGCGTCGTGGCCGATCGCTCCGAGCACCTGGCGTCGGCCGAGCGGGAGGGGTATCCGATCGCCACGGCCCGCGCCCTCGGGCCGCTGCCCGTGACGCTGGAGCTGGCGGCGCCGCTGGTCTCGGTCGGCGGCTCGGTTCTCGTGTGGCGCGGCGACCGGGCCGACCCGGAGGTCGAGGCGGCCGGGGCGCGCGCCGCGCGCGAGCTCGGCCTCGAGCCCGGCGAGCCGCTCCGCACCAGCCCCTTCCCGGGCGCGCGTCGCCGACTCCAGCTCTTCCGCAAGGTGGCCCCCACGCCGAGCCGCTTCCCGCGCCGCCCCGGCCGGGCGGCCCGCCGCCCCCTGGGCGAGGGCTAGTGCCGCGCCCCGGAGGTCATGTCGCGATCCGGCGGGCTGCATGATCTACGCCGTCGCGAACCAGAAGGGCGGCGTGGGCAAGACGACCACCGCCGTCAACCTGGCGGCCTGCCTCGCCGAGGCCGGCGCGCGCGTCCTGCTGGTGGACGTGGACTCCCAGGCCAACGCCACCGGCGGGCTCGGGATCAGCGGGGAGGGGTGCCCGACCACGGCCGAGGTCCTGCTCGACGCCCTGCCCGTGGAGGAGGCCGTGGTGCCGACCGCGGTCACCAACCTCGACCTGGTCCCCTCGTCGCCGGACCTGGCGCGCGCCGCGGTGGAGCTGCCCGGCCGCGCGGGGCGCGAGCGGCTCCTGGCGACGGCGCTCGCCCCCGCGCGCGAGCGCTACGGCTACGTCTTCCTGGACTGCCCGCCGTCGCTCGACCTGATCACGATCAACGCGCTCGTGGCCGCCGACCGGCTGATCGTGCCGGTTCAGTGCGAGTACTACGCCCTGGAGGGGCTCTCGCGGCTGATGGAGACGGTCGCCGCGGTGCAGCAGCATCTCAACCCCGGCCTGCGGGTGACCGGGATGCTCATGACGATGCACGATGTGCGCACCCGGGTGAGCGGCGACGTCATCGGCGAGGTCCGCAAGCACTTCCCGGAGCTCGCATTCCGCACGGTCGTGCCGCGCAACGTGCGCCTGGCCGAGGCGCCGTCGTATGGTGAGCCCGTGATCCGCTACGACCCGCACTGCGCCGGCGCGGACGCCTATTTCGAGGCGGCGAAGGAGGTGGCGGCGCGTGGCTGAGCCGGCGCGCGACCGCCGCGGCCTGGCGGCGCTGCTCGGCGCCGGCGAGGGGGAGGGCGCGAGCGTGGCGGCCGGTTTCGCCGAGCTGCCCCTCGACCTGGTCGAGCCCAACCCCGACCAGCCCCGGGCGCGGATCGACCCCGATGCCCTGGAGGCGCTCGCGGCCTCGATCCGCGCCAGCGGTGTCCTGCAGCCCCTCGTGGTGGGCCCGTCCGGTCCCGGGGGCGTCCACCAGCTCATCGCGGGCGAGCGCCGTTGGCGCGCCGCGCGCCTCGCGGGCCTCGCCCGGGTGCCCGCGGTGGTCCGCCGCGTGTCCGGCCACGAGCGCCTCGAGCTCGCGCTGGCGGAGAACCTGGTGCGGGAGGACCTGACCCCCATCGAGACCGCGCAGGCGTGCGCGTGCCTGATCGAGGACTTCGGCCAGAGCCACGCGGAGCTCGCCGGGCGCCTGGGGCGCAGCCGGCCGGCCATCTCGAACCTGGTGCGCCTGCTGGAGCTGCCCGAGCCGGTTCAGGAGATGATCTCGCGCGGCGATCTCAGCGAGGGGCACGGTCGCGCGGTGCTGATGGCCGACGGACCCGCCCGTCGGCTGCGGGTCGCCCAGCGTGCCGCGGCCGAGGGCCTCACGGTGCGCGCAACGGAGGATCTGGCCCGCAGCGAGGCGGCCGAGCGCCCGCGCCGCCGCGCCCGCCCGGAGCCGAGCCCGCTGGAGGACGCGGCCCTGGAGGGTTTCGGGATCGCCTTCGACACCCCCGTCCGGGTGCGGTCGACCGGCACCGGGGAGGTCGTGGTCGAGCTGCGCTTCGCCGACGAGGACGCCCTCGCGGAGGCCCTGGAGCGGCTTACCTAAGCCTTCGGCGGGGCGGCCCGGCGAAGACCCCTCACGCCGGCGGCGGCGCCGGGAGCACGAGGCGGAGGGTCGTCCCGCGACCCTCGACGGAGTCGATGTCCACCTGCCCGCCGATCAGGGCCGCCCGCTCCTGCACCGCCGCGAGACCGAGGTGGCCGTCGTCGATACGGGCGACGTCGTGATCCGGGTCGAAGCCGCTCCCGTCGTCGCTGACCTCGAGGACGAGATCCTCCGCCTCCAGGCGGGCGGCGATCGTGACCGTGGCCGGGTCGGCGTGGCGGGTGATGTTGGCGACGGCCTCCTGGACGATGCGGAAGGCGACCGTGCGCTGGGTCTCCGAGAGGACGTCCGCCGCGGCGAGGTCGAGGGACACCTCCACCCCCCGCCACTCCAGCCGCTGCACCAGCGCGCGCGTGGCCGCCGAGAAGCCCAGCTCCTCGAGCGCCATCGGGTGCAGGTCGAAGATGGCGCGTCGCAGCGCCCGCACCGACTCGCGCGCCGACGCGGCGGCGCGGCTGACGTCGACCGACGCGCCGGGGGTCTCGTCGCCCAGCTCCCGCGCCAGGGCATCGAGCATCAGGCCCAGGCCGGTCAGCTCCTGGACGGGGCCGTCGTGAAGGTCCTCGGCCACCCGCCGCCGCTCCTCCTCCTGGGCGAGCACGAGGGCCGCGGCCAGCGCCCGCCGCTCGCCCTGCTCGCGCCGCAGGTCCGCCAGCAGGCGGGAGTTGGCCAACGCCACCGCCGCCTGGTCGGCCAGCCCGCCGAGGCGCTCGACGTCATCCGCGTCGAAGGGGTCGTCGGAGGCCCGGGCCAGCGCGATGGCCCCGATGGCCAGGTCGCGCCCGTCGGCCGAGGGGACGGGCACCGCCACCTCGCGCACCCGCCGCAGGGGGCCGCCCTCCGCCGCATCGACGGCCAGCCGCTCCGCCGCGGCGAGCACCTCGCCCCCGCGACCGTCCTGCGCCGCCATCGCGACGACGCCCCCCGCGCCGCGCAGCACGAGCACGGCGGCGTCGGCCCGGACCAGCCGCCGGGCCTGGGACACGATGGTCCGATGGGCGTCCCCCTCGTCCAGCGAGCGGGCCACCCCCCGCGCCACCTCGGTCAGCGCGGCGAGCTGCCGCACCT
>JAXIPH010000100.1:0-4882 GCA_045403035.1 Thermoleophilia bacterium
AGCGACGACCTGGCCGACACGGTCGACTACGCAGCCCTCGCCCAGGCCGTCGCGGCGATCGTGACGGGGCCGCCGGTGCGCCTGCTGGAGCGCCTGGCGGGCCTGATCGCCGAGCGCGCCCTGCAGGAGCAGGGGGCCCGCGCGGTCACCGTGACCGTGCGGAAGCCGCACGTCGCCCTGCCGCAGGTCGTGAGCGAGACGGCCGTAACCCTGCACCGCGCGGCGTCCTAGCGCGTGCGCTACTGGCTCGGGCTGGGGGCCAACCTCGGCGACCGCCGGGCGGCCCTGGAGGCCGCCCTGGCGTGGCTCGCCCGCGCCGGAGCGCGGGTGGAGGCCGTGAGCCCCGCCTACGAGACCGCTCCCCGCGAGCTGGCGGACCAGCCGTCCTTCCTCAACGCCGCCGCCCGGGTCGACACCGACCTCCCGCCGCCGGAGCTCCTTTGCGCGATCAAGCAAATGGAGGCCGAGCTGGGCCGTGATCCCGGCGGGGTGAGGTTCGGCCCCCGCGCCATCGACTGCGACATCCTGCTGTGGGGCGGCGGCACATGGCGGGACGAGGCCCTGGAGGTGCCCCACCCGCGCCTGGCCGAGCGGCGGTTCGCCCTCCTGCCGCTGCTCGACCTCGACCCCGGCCTCACCCTGCCCGACAGCCGCCGCCTGGCCGACCTGGCCGCCGCGATCGACCCGGCGGATCAGCCGGCGGAGCGCCTCCCCGAGCCGCTTGCGCTCCCCCGGGAGGGGGAGGGGGGTGAGCTATGATCCACGGTCTCTCGCGCCAAGGAGCACGCGATGTCCCACACCGATGAGCTCGAGGAGTACGACGCCGAGTTGGAGCTGCGCCTCAAGCGCGAGTACGCGGACGTCTTCCCGCTCTTTCGCTACTGCGTGCTGACGCAGGAGGCCACGTACCTCTGCAATCACTTCGACCGGGACTTCATGCCCCAGGCCTCGTACCCGTTCTTCCACATCACGATGGAGGACGTGTGGGTGTGGGACAAGAACCGGCCCTCGCGGATCATCCCGAAGGTCGAGATCTACACCACACAGGACGTGACCGTGGAGATCCTGAAGGGCGTCGAGCCGGTCGAGGCGAGCGACTCGACGGTCTGATGCTGCTGGCGGTCGACGTCGGCAACACTCAGACCCTCGCCGGGGTGTACCAGGGGGACGAGCTCCTCCACGAGTGGCGCATGTCCACCGAGCGCGCGGCCACCGCCGACGAGCTGGCGGCGGACCACGACCAGATCCTGCGCCTGCGCGGCGGGAGCCTGGGAGCCCTCGACAGCATGGTCGTGAGCTCGGTGGTCCCCACGCTGTCGGCCGAGTACCGGTCGCTGTCGCTCAAGTACCTGGGCCAGGAGGTGCTGATGGTGGGCCCGGGCGTGCGCACGGGCCTCCAGATCGCCATCGACAACCCGCACGAGCTGGGGGCGGACCGCATTGTCAACGCCGTGGCCGCCCTGCGCCGCTTCGGCGGCCCGTGCATCGTGGTCGACTTCGGCACCGCGACCACCTTCGACGCCGTCTCGGAGGCCGGTGAGTACCTGGGCGGGGTCATCGCCCCGGGCCTCGAGACTTCGCTCGACGCGCTCACGGCGCGGGCCGCGCGCCTGGTGAAGGTGGATCTGGTGGCGCCGGCGCGCGTGATCGGCAAGTCGACCTCCGAGAGCATGCGATCGGGCCTCGTCTACGGGACGGCGGCGATGGTCGATGGGCTCGTCGCCCGGATCAAGGAGGAGCTGGGCGCGGGGGCGTTCGTGGTGGCCACCGGCGGGCTGGCTGAGCTGGTGTGCCGGCACTCGCTGCAGATCGACCAGAACGAGCCGCTGCTCACCCTCGAGGGCCTGCGGATCATCCACGAGCTGAACGCGCGCCGGCCGGCCCCGAGCGGGGAGGTGACGCGGTGAAGAAGCGCATGCGGGCCATCCTGGTCGAGCGCGCCGCCGACGCCGCCCGCGCCGAGCAGGCCTCCTCGCGCGGCCCGGGCCCGATCGCGGAGCCGTTCGAGATCGGCGGCCTGCGGCTGGAGAACCGCCTGGTGCAGGCGCCGCTCGCCGGCATCGCCAACTGGGCGTTCCGGCGCCAGTCGCGCCGGCACGGCGCCGGCCTCGCGGTGTCGGAGATGATCGCCAGCTTCGGCATCCGCTACGCCAACCGCAAGACGGAGGGGATGCTCGCCATCGCGCCGGACGAGCACCCCGTGGGCGTTCAGGTCTTCGGCGCAGACCCCGGCGCCATGGCCGAGGCCGCGCGGGCGGTCGAGGCCGCCGGCGCCGACCTGGTCGACATCAACATGGGCTGCCCGGTGCCCAAGATCTGCAAGACCGGGGCGGGCGCGGCGCTGCTGGCCGACCCGAGCGAGGCCGCGGCGCTGGTGGCGGCGATGGTCCGCGCCGTGGACATCCCGGTGACGGTGAAGATGCGGCGCGGGCTGACGCCCCACGGCTCGACACCGACCGAGACCGCCCGGCACCTCGCCGCCGCCGGCGCCGCCGCGCTCTGCTTCCACCCCCGCGCGGCGGCCGAGGAGTACGAGGGCCGCGCCGACCACCGGCTCACGGCGGAGGTCGTGGCCGCCGTGGACGTGCCGGTCATCGCCAGCGGCGACATCGTCACGCCGGCTGAGGCCCGGCGGGTGCTGGAGGACACGGGGTGCGCGGCCGTCGCCGTGGGGCGCGGAGCGCTCGGCTACCCCTGGGCCTTCGGCGACATCCTCGCGGGGGTCGCCCGCCCCCGCCCGGACCTGGTCGAGGTCGTGGACGAGATCACCGCCTTCGCCGCCGATGTGCGGCTCGCCCTGGGGGAGTCGCGGGCGTCCGGCTACATGCGCAAATTCTACGGCTGGTATCTCGCCGGCCACGACCTGCCGCCCGGCGAGCTCGAGGCACTCCTCACCACGCCGACCCTGGACGGCGCCCTCGCGCGCCTGAGGTCGCTCGCCGCGGCGCCGGCCGCGGCTTGAATCCCCCCTGGGGCGCGGCTACCTTACGCCGCCGCCCGCTCGATCGCTCCACACGGAAGGAGCCCGCCCCGATGGACCGCGAAGTGATCCTCACGGAAGAGGGCTACAGCAAGCTCAAGGAGGAGATCGAGTATCTCTCCACGACCAAGCGCCGCGAGGTCGCCGAGCGCATCAAGGAGGCCCGCGAGTTCGGTGACATCTCCGAGAACTCGGAGTACGACGACGCCAAGAACGAGCAGGCGCAGGTCGAGTACCGCATCCAGTCGCTGGAGCAGAAGCTGCGCAACGCCCGCGTGGTGGACACCGAGCAGGTCTCCACGGAGACCGTCTCGATCGGCGCCCGGGTGACCCTCAAGGACACCAAGAGCAAGACCACCCGCAACTACTCGATCGTCGGATCGGCCGAGGCCGACCCCAAGAACGGCCGCCTCTCCAACGAGAGCCCGGTGGGCAAGGCGCTGCTCGGCCGCAAGAAGGGCGAGAAGGTGACCATCCCGGCGCCGCGCGGCGCGCTCGAGTACCAGATCGTGAAGATCGCGCGGTCCCCGGCGGAGCACTGAGCTCGGACGACGACGCCGCCGGCCCCGAGGGCGGGCTCGCGGCGCTGGTGGCGGAGCGCCGGGCCAAGGCCGAGGCGCTTCGAGCGCGGGGCGTGGACCTGTTCCCGCACCGATACGAGGGGCGGGCCGAGATCGCCGCGGTGCGGGCGTCCCACGAGGGGCTGGAGCCCGGCCAGGCCGGCGAGGGCCGGGTGCGGGTGGCAGGGCGCGTCGCGGCGCGCCGGGGGCAGGGCAAGGTGGCCTTCCTCGACCTCGAGGACCGCAGCGGGCGCATCCAGCTCTGGGCCGGCATCGACCGCCTGGGCGAGGAGGGGATGGGGGCGGTGCTCGACCTCGACCTGGGGGACATCGTGGGCGCCGCCGGGACGATGGCCCGCACGCGGCGCGGCGAGCTGAGCGTGGCGGTGGACGAGGTCGTGCTGCTGGCCAAGGCGCTGCGGCCGCCGCCGGACAAGCACGGCGGGCTGCGCGACCCCGAGCTGCGCTTCCGCCAGCGCTACCTCGACCTGATCGCCGACCCCCAGGTGCGCGACGCCTACGTCACGCGCTCGAGGGCCATCGCGGAGGTGCGGCGGTTCCTGGACGACCGCGGCTTCGTGGAGGTGGAGACCCCCACCCTCCAGCCGGTCTACGGGGGCGCGGCCGCCCGCCCCTTCGTGACCCACCACAACGCGCTGGACCGCGACCTCTACCTTCGGGTCGCCACCGAGCTCTACCTGAAGCGCCTGATCGTGGGGGGGCTCGAGCGGGTGTACGAGCTGGGCAAGGACTTCCGCAACGAGGGGGTGAGCCACAAGCACAACCCCGAGTTCACGATGGTCGAGACCTACGAGGCCTACACCGACTACCGCGGCGTGATGGAGATGCTGGAGCAGCTCGTGGCGCACGTGGCGCGCGAGGCCACCGGCGCCACCAAGGTCCCGTGGAAGGGTGCGGAGATCGAGTTCGCCCCGCCGTGGCGGCGGGTGGACTTCCGGCAGGCGCTCGCGGAGGCGAGCGGCATCGACGTGCGGCAGCACACCGGCGAGGCGGGGCTGCGGGCCGCCATGCGCGACGCCGGCCTCGACGCTCCCGACGGCGTGCCCTGGGCCAAGCTCGTGGACGCGCTCCTCACCCAGAGCCTCGAGCCGACCCTGATCCAGCCCACGATCCTCTTCGACTACCCGGTGGAGCTGTCGCCCTTCGCCAAGCGGCTGGCCGACGAGCCGGGCCTCGTGGAGCGCTTCGAGGCCTTCGCGGGTGGGATGGAGATCGCCAACGCCTTCACCGAGCTCAACGACCCCGACGACCAGCGGGAGCGCTTCGCGATGGCGGTCGCCGACCGGGAGGCCGGCGACGACGAGGCGCCGCCGACCGACGA
>JAXIPH010000182.1:0-3965 GCA_045403035.1 Thermoleophilia bacterium
GGCGGAGCTGCTGGCCGTCCTCCCCATCGCGCCGGGTGAGCTGGGCGCGCTCTCGGACCTCCCCGGTGACGCGACCGTGGCCGCCCCCGACGCCGAGGCCCACCGCCTGGCGCAGGCCCTGCCGGCCGCGGCCACCCTGCCCGGCCGCGACGCCCTGCGGGCACGCGCCATCGGAGCGGAGGTCGCGGCCCTCGCCGAGGTGGGCCTGAGGCTGCGGCGGGAGTGCCCGTGGGACCGCGAGCAGACCGCCGAGACGATCGTGCCTCACACGATCGAGGAGGCCTTCGAGGTGGCCGACGCGGTGGCGGCGGGCGGCGAGGGGCTCGCCGACGAGCTGGGCGACCTGCTCTTCCAGGCCGTGTTCCTCTCCCAGCTCCTCGAGGAGCGGGGCACCGCCGACCTGGCCCTCGTCGCGCGCGGTCAGGCGGACAAGCTCGTGGCGCGGCACCCGCACGTCTACGGGGAGGCCGCCGCCGACACGGCGTCGGGCGTGGTCGACCTGTGGGAGCGGCGCAAGCGCGAGGAGCGCGCCGGCCAGGGGATCTTCCACGAGCTGCCCGCCGGGCTCCCGGCCCTGGCCTACGCCACCAAGGCCCAGCGCCGGGCGGCGGCCGTGGGCTTCGACTTCGAGGGGCTCGACGCGGCCCTGGCCAAGCTCGAGGAGGAGACCGGCGAGCTGCGCGAGGATCCGGGGGCGCGCGAGCTGGGGGACGTGCTGTTCGCCGCCGTGGCCGCCGCGCGTGCGCTGGGCGCCGATCCCGAGCTCGCCCTGCGCGCCTCCGCGCAGCGCTTCCGTGCGCGCGTGGAGGGTGCGGCTCGGCTGGCGGCCGAGGCGGGGGCCCAGTTCGAGCGCCTGTCGGTCGAGGAGCAGCTGCGCTGGTACGAGGCATCCCGCTCGTCGGGGTCGCCGGCGTGATCGCCCGCACCAGCGAGTGGGCGGCGCTGGAGCGCCACGCGTCGGCGGTCCGGGACGCCCACCTGCGCGAGCTCTTCGCGTCCGACCCGGCCCGGGGCGAGGAGCTCGTCGTCGACGTGGGCGACCTGCACATCGACTACTCGAAGAACCGGGTCACCCGCGAGACCCTCGTCCTGCTCGCCGCCCTGGCCAAGCGGGCGGGCCTGCCGCGGCGCATCGAGGCGATGTTCGCCGGTGAGCGGATCAACGTCACCGAGGGGCGGCCGGCCCTCCACGTGGCGCTGCGGGCTCCACGGGAGGCCGTGATCGAGGTGGACGGGCACAACGTGGTGCCGGACGTCCACGCCGTGCTCGACCGCATGGCCGATCTCGCCGGCCGCGTGCGCTCGGGCTCCTGGACCGGCGCCACGGGGGAGCGGATCGGGGCCGTGGTGAACATCGGCATCGGGGGCTCGGACCTGGGCCCCGCGATGGCCTACCGGGCGCTCCGCGACCGCGCCGACCCGGCCATCGAGGTCCGCTTCGTGTCGAACATCGACGGCGTCGACGTCCTGGACGCGGTGGACGGCCTGGACCCTCGCTCCACGCTGTTCGTGGTCTCCTCGAAGACCTTCACCACCCTGGAGACGCTCACCAACGCGCGCAGCGCGCGCGACTGGCTGCTGAGCGGGCTCGCCGGCGAGGCGGGCGACGACCCGGTGCGGCACCACTTCGTGGCCGTCTCCACCAACGCGGAGGAGGTCGAGGCGTTCGGCATCGACAGCTCCGAGATGCTGGGCTTCTGGGACTGGGTGGGCGGCCGCTACTCGGTCGACTCGGCCATCGGCCTGACGCTGGCCATCGCGATCGGCCCCGAGGGCTTCGCGGAGTTCCTGGCGGGGTTCCGCGCGGTGGACGAGCACTTCCGCTCCGCCCCGATGGAGCGCAACGCACCGGTCCTGCTGGGGCTCCTCGGGATCTGGTACGGCAACTTCCTGGGCGCCGACACCCAGGCGGTGCTGCCCTACAGCGAGCGGCTCGGGCGCTTCCCGGCCTACCTGCAGCAGCTCGACATGGAGAGCAACGGCAAGTCGGTGGACGTCCACGGCCGCCCCGTCGAGACCGCCACGGGCCCGGTCGTGTGGGGGGAGCCGGGCACCAACGGCCAGCACGCCTTCTACCAGCTCATCCACCAGGGCACCCGCCTGGTGCCCGCCGACCTGATCGGGTTCCACCGGTCGACGCGGGAGCTCGGCGACCACCATGATCTGCTGATGGCCAACCTCTTCGCGCAGGCCGAGGCCCTCGCCTTCGGCCGCCTGCCGCTGGAGGTCGCCGCCGAGGGCGTCCCCCCCGCCCTCGTGCCCCACCGCACCTTCCCGGGCAACCGCCCCACCAACACGATCCTCGCGCCGGAGCTCACGCCCTCGGCTCTCGGACAGCTGATCGCGCTCTACGAGCACAAGGTGTTCACGCAGGGGGTCGTCTGGGGCATCGACTCCTTCGACCAGTGGGGGGTCGAGCTCGGCAAGGTGCTCGCGTCGCGCATCGTCCCCGAGCTCATGTCGGCGGAGGATCCCGACCTTCGCCACGATCCCTCCACCAACGCCCTTATCCGTCGCTACCGCGCACACAGGAGAGACAGCTGATGCAACTCGGGATGATCGGGCTCGGCCGGATGGGCGCCAACATCGTGCGGCGGTTGATGCGCGCCGGGCACGACTGCGTGGTCTACGACGTGAGCCCCGATGCGGTGGCCGAGCTCGCGGGGGAGGGGGCCGTCGGCGCCTCCTCGCTCGCCGACTTCGCGGCCAAGCTGGAGGCGCCCCGCGCCGCCTGGATCATGGTGCCGGCGGCCTACGCGGGCGCCACCGCCACGGAGCTGGCCGGGCAACTGGCGGCGGACGACGTGATCATCGACGGTGGCAACAGCTACTACCGTGACGACATCCAGCGCGCCGAGGAGCTTCGCGCGCAGGGCATCCACTACCTCGACGTGGGCACGAGCGGCGGGGTCTTCGGGCTCGAGCGCGGCTACTGCATGATGATCGGGGGGGAGGCCGAGGTGGTCCGGCGGCTCGAGCCGATCTTCCAGGCCCTGGCGCCCGGCATCGAGTCGGCCGAGCGCACCCCCGGTCGCACGGGCGGGCCGAGCCCCTCCGAGCTCGGGTACCTCCACTGCGGGCCGGCCGGCGCGGGGCACTTCGTGAAGATGGTCCACAACGGGATCGAGTACGGGATCATGGCCGCCTACGCCGAGGGCATCGCGATCCTGACAAAGGCCGGCGTGGGGGCCGCCGAGCAGGAGCACGATGCCGAGACGACGCCGCTTCGCGACCCCTGGGCCTACCGCTACGAGATCGACACCGCCGAGGTGGCCGAGGTGTGGCGGCGCGGCAGCGTGATCTCGTCGTGGCTGCTGGACCTGACCGCCATCGCGTTGCTCGAGGACCCGGCGCTCGAGGGCTTCTCGGGCCGCGTCTCCGATTCGGGCGAGGGGCGCTGGACCGTGCTGGCCGCCGTGGATGAGGGCGTTCCCGCCCACGTGCTGACCGCCGCCCTGTTCGAGCGGTTCAGCTCGCGGGGCGAGGCCGACGTCGCCGACCGGCTGCTGTCGGCCATGCGCAAGCAGTTCGGCGGCCACCAGGAGAAGTGACCCAGCGTACGCCGTCTGAGTCGGCGTAGGCCGGCCCTCTAAAAACACGGGGCCGGCCGGACGCCATATGCGGCCTGGCCGGCCGCATATGCGGACGTCGGTCACCGCCTGCGGCGGGGCGGGCCCGCCGAAAGGACCGTCAGCGTACGCCGGGCCCGAAAAACGTGGGCCCGGCGGGACGCCATGTGCGGCCTGGCCGGCCGCACATGCGGACGTCGGTCACCGCCTGCGGCGGGGCGGGCCCGCCGAAAGGGACAACCCCAACCCCCCGCCCCCCGTCAGCTGGTCCGCCTTTCCCGATCCCTGCTAAGATATTTGCCTATCGGCAATCAAGTGATGTGAGGACGATGTGACCGAGGCGCCGCCGGTGGCGATGGACGAGGAGACGGTGGACCGGCTGCGCAACGCGGTGAT
>JAXIPH010000142.1:0-3989 GCA_045403035.1 Thermoleophilia bacterium
CGGCGGCGCCGATCCGGCCCCGGAACGCCACACCGCCGAAAGGGGGGGACCGAACGCCGACGGGATGGGCTCGGCGACCGTCATGTGATGACACTACGTAATCCCGGGGGCGGCGTGCGGCGCCGAGGGCGTGGCGGCGGCCCACCGCGTGCTGTCGCGGGTCGTCGGCGCGGGCCGCCCTCGAGTCGAGGAGAGCTCGACGGTGCGTCCCTCGCACCGTGGGAGGACCGCCGGCACGCCCGTCTCCTTCCCGGGGAGGAGACGACGATCCGCGTGAGGGCCACACGAGATCACCCCTGCGGCCGACGACGGAAAGGGCCGCGGGGCGAAGCCTTGGTCGGGGCAGATCGACACCCGCCCGGACCACCGGGCGCCGACCGAGGAGCTGAGGCGGCTCAGCCCACGACCGCGCCCAGGGCGGCCGGATCGGGCTCCCTCTCGAACTGGGTGTCCAGGAGGATCGTGGTGCGGGTGCGGTCGACGCCGGCCAGCTCCCGCAGCCGCACGAGCAGGTGCTCCATTCCCGGCGGGTCGCCGGCGCGCACCTTCAGCAGCAGGTCGCTGGTGCCCGCCGTGGACCAGCACGCCTCGACCTCGGGCATCGCGCGCACCGCCAGCACGATCGCCTCGAGGCTCCCCGCGGTCTCCACCGCCACGATCCCCGAGAGCCCGAGGCCGATCGCCGCGGGGCTCACGCGGGCGCCGTAGCCGGTGATGACCCCGCGCCGCTCGAGCTGCCGCACGCGGTGGTGCACGGCGGGGGTCGACAGCTTGACGGCCCGGCCGATGGCCGCGAACGACATCCGCCCATCGTGGACCAGGTGATGAAGGATCTTCCGGTCGATGTCGTCCATCGCCCCTCAGTTCTAATGATCGGGTCTGTTCGGCCGAATGATGTCCTCCTACTGTATGAGTGGCAAGCGTCACGAGCCAGCGTCTCGAGGAGGACCGGGATGGCGACCGTCGCGCCCCGGCGTAGGGAACTGGTCACCGCGCGGTGGCCCCTGCGGGAGGGTGCCGGACGGGCGGTGCTCGACGGCAACGAGCTGATCGTGAAGGGCGCGCTGGAGGCGGGCGTCTCGCTCATCACGGGGTATCCGGGCTCCCCGGTCGCCGAGGTGTTCACCATCTGCGAGTCACACGCCCCGTATCTCCGGGAGCTCGGGGTGGAGGCGCAGCTCGCCAACAACGAGGCTCAGAGCGCCGCGATGGTGAACGGCGCCCGTCAGGTGCCCGGCGCCCGCGCCATGACGGTCTTCAAGAGCGTGGGCGCCTACGTCGCGCTGGACGGCCTGGCCATCGCCAACGCCGCCCTCCCCGCGGCCGGCGCGGCCGGGGTGGTCGTGGTGGGGGATGACCCCGCGCTGTCCTCGACCCAGGTCGGCGCCGACAGCCGCCTGACCCTGGCGGGCGCACGCATCCCGGTGCTGGAGCCCGCGAGCTCGCAGGAGCTGAAGGACATGGTGCGCCTCGCCTTCGACCTCTCGGAGCGGAGCGAGCTGATCGTGGGCGTGATGGTCACCACGACGCAGGCCGACGGCGCGGGCGTGGTCGAGCTGGCGCCCAACCGGCCGCCCGAGGTGGGTCCCACCCGGCGCGTCGACCTCGACACGTCCGCCATCCGCGGCGCCCGGACGGTCTCCCTGCCGCCCCAGGCCACGGGTCTGGAGGACGACCTGCTCGAGCGGCGCCTCCCGCTTCTGCACGAGGCGGTCCGCGCCGCGGGGATCGACCGGCTCGAGCCCGGCCGCGACGGGGCGCGCCGGCGGCTCGGGATCGTGGTGGCGGGCGCCTCCTATCCCCTCCTGCGCGGAGCCCTCGCCGCGCTGGAGATCGACGGGGAGCTGCCGGTCCTGCGCGTCGGGCTCACCTGGCCTCTCGACCCGGAGCCGGTGCGTCGGCTGGCGGATCGAGTCGACGAGGTGGTCGTCATGGAGGAGCGCACCGGGCACCTGGAGGATCAGGTGCGCCGGGCGCTCGAGGGCCGCCGCCAGTCGGTGTGGGGCAAGGCCTTCCCCGGCGAGACCCGGGGCTTCCCCGCGGGGTCGGGGATGGACCCGGACATCGCGCTGGCCGCGCTCTCGCGGCTGGTGCGATCCGTCCCGGACGCCGTCCCCGCGCGCGCCCTCGAGCGCGCGAGGGACGCCGACGAGCGCCGCGCCGCGCTGGCTCGGCGGGCGCTCGCCGTGACCCCACGCACCCCGACCTATTGCGCGGGCTGCCCGCACCGCGGCACCAGCTCCCCGCTGATGGAGATCCGCGGGCGCCTGGCCGACCCCGCCTACATGCGCCGCGTGCACGGCCGCGAGCCCGTTGACGCGATCGCCCACGGAGGCATCGGCTGCTATTCGATGGCCTTCCTGCCCCCGTTCGAGGAGATGCACGACCTCTCGGCCATGGGGCTGGGCGGCGCCACGGGCGCCGGGTCGGCGCCGCTGGTCACCAACAAGCACTACGTCCTGGTGGGCGACGGCACCTTCTTCCACGGCGAGATGTCCACCATCGCCAACGCGATCAAGCAGGACCAGGACATCCTGTACATCGTCCTCGACAACAAGAACACGGCGATGACCGGCCACCAGGGGACGCCCGCCAGCCGGACCGACCTCATGGGCCGGCCCCAGACGCCGCTCGAGATCGAGCGCATCATCGCCGCGATGGGCCCCCGGTTCCTGGCCCGGTCCAACCCGGACGACCGCGATTCCCACATGGGCCTTCTCGAGCGGGCACTCCTGATGGAGGGGACCCGGGTCGTCATCAGCGACAAGGAATGCGCCATCACCTCCGGCCGCCGGGTGAAGGCCGAGCGCGCGCGGGTGGTGGAGGAGCGCGGCTTCCTGCCCGAGGTCACCCGCTACAACATCGCGCAGGACACCTGCGAGAACTGCCGCGAGTGCACGACCGGCACCGGCTGCCCGGGCCTCGAGCTGGTGAGCACGCCGCTCGGGACGAAGGTGGGGATCAGCGAGGACGTCTGCGTCGACGACGGCTACTGCGCCCGCATCAAGGCCTGCCCCAGCTTCGAGCGGGTCACGGTGCGCCGCACCCGCGCGCCCGAGACCCAGGCGCCGCCCCTCGTGGCGCCGCCCGAGCCGGTCGTCCCGGCGCGTGGGAGCGCGTTCCGGGTCTACCTCGCGGGCGTTGGCGGCATGGGCATCGGCGTGGTGGGCCGGATCCTGATCGAGGCCGCCGCCACCGAGTGGCCGGCCGTGGAGGTCTTCCACAAGAAGGGCCTGGCCCAGCGCGGGGGCGGGGTCTTCAGCCACGTGACCATGCACGACGGCGCGCGGCCCCGCCCCTCGGAGATCCCCGAGGGGATGGCCGACCTGGTGCTGGGGCTGGAGCCGCTCGAGGCGGCGCGCGCCCTGCGCTATGCCTCGGCCGATCGGACGGCCGCCGCCGTGGACACCCACCGGCGTCCCACCACGATGGCGCTGACCGGGGCGCAGGCCTATCCGGACGACCTCGTCGAGCGGGCGAACGCCGAGACCCGGCCGGGCGGCCTCGTGGCCACCGACTTCTCGGCCGCCGCCAAGCGCGCGCTGGGGGATCGGATCTACGCCAACGTCGCCCTGCTGGGGGCCGCCTGGCAGCGCGGCTGGGTCCCCTTGAGCCTCGACGCCCTGGAGGGGGCCGTCGAGCGGGTGGCCGGGCGGCGGGCCGAGGCGAACCTGCGCGCCTTCCTGCTCGGCCGGGTCCTGGCGGCCCGCGAGGCCGAGGGGTCGCCCGCCGAGGACGCCGAGACTCTCATCGCCCGCGAGGAGGGGTGGATCCGGTCGCGGCGTGAGCGGCGCGCCTTCCGCTCCGCCGTCGAGCGGGCGCGCGAGGCGGGGCTCGGCGAGGTGGCGATGCGCATGCTGGCGCCCAGGTTGCCGGAGATCGTGGCGTGGGGAGGCGCCCCCTACGCCGAGCGCTACCTGGCCGGCGTCGAGCGCGTGCGCGCCGCGTTCCCGGCCCTGGTCCCGGCGGTCATCCACAACCTGCACCGC
>JAXIPH010000184.1:0-5485 GCA_045403035.1 Thermoleophilia bacterium
CACCAGCCCGATCGCCGGCTCGATGCCGGTGGTCTGGGCGTCCATCATGAAGCTGATCGTGCCGGTCGGGGCGATGACGCTCACCTGGGCGTTGCGGTAGCCCGGGGCGCCCAGCGGCTGCTCGGACTGCCCGAGGGTGACGGCCTCGTCGAGCGCCGCGGCGGCGGCGGCGCGCACCGGCGCGTAGCTCGCGCGGACGGCGGTCGCGGGAAGGTCGAGGGCGGCATCGCGGTGCATCCGCACCACCCGGTCCTGTGCCTCCTTGTCCGCGGCGTAGCCGTCGTAGGCGCCCACCCGGGCGGCGACCCGCGCCGACTGGGCGTACGCCTCGCCCTGCATGAGGGCCGTAATGGCCCCGGCCCAGGCGCGGCCGTCGTCGGAGTCGTACGCCACGCCCTGGCACATGAGCAGCGACCCCAGGTTGGTGTAGCCGAGGCCCAGCTGACGGAACGCGCGGGCGTTGTCGCCGATCTTCTTGGTGGGGTAGCTCGCCGGGGTCACGACGATCTCCTGGGCGGTCAGGACCACCCGGACCGCGTGGCGGAAGTCGTCGATCAGGAAGGTGCCGTCCTCGTCCAGGAACCTCATCAGGTTGATCGAGGCGAGGTTGCATGCCGAGTCGTCGATGTGCATGTACTCGCTGCACGGGTTGGAGCCGGAGATCCGTCCCGCGTTGGGGCTGGTGTGCCAGCGCTGGATGGTGTCCTCGTACTGCACGCCGGGGTCGCCGCAGGTCCACGCGGCCTCGGAGATCTCGCGCAGCAGCTCGCGGGCCGGCAGCTCGTCGCGCACCTCGCCCGAGGCGACCGTGCGCGTCTGCCAGGGCTCGTCGGCCTGGGCGCGGTTGAAGAAGTCGTCCGTCAGGCGCACCGAGTTGTTGGCGTTCTGGAACTGGATGGAGCGCCAGGCGTCGCCGTTGAGCCCGAGGTCGTAGCCCATCTCGCCCAGGGCGTAGGCCTTCGCCTCCTCGTGGGCCTTGCAGCGCACGAACTCCAGGATGTCCGGGTGGTCGCCGTCCAGGATCACCATCTTGGCCGCGCGTCGGGTGCCGCCGCCGGACTTGATCGAGCCGGCGCCGGAGTCGGCCCAGCGCATGAAGCTCACCGGCCCGGAGGCCTGGCCGCCGTTCGAGAGCGGCTCGCCGTCGCCGCGCAGGCGCGAGAGGTTGACCCCGGCTCCGGATCCGCCGCGGAAGATCTCCGACTCGGAGGCGATCCACCGCTGGATGGAGGGCATCGTGTCGTTGACGGACAGGATGAAGCACGCCGAGGCCTGGTTGACCCGCGGCTCGTCCGCGCCGACGGGCGGGTCGTCGACGTCGAGGATGCGGTCGTCGTCGTGCTCGCGCACCGCGGCGTCGACGCCGCAGTTGAACCACACGGGCGAGTTGAAGGCCGCCCGCTGGGTCACGAGGATGTGGCGCAGCTCCTGGGCGAAGGTCGTCGCCTGCGCGGCGTCCGAGAAGTAGCCGCCGGCCACGCCGTGGTGGTGGATCGTGTCGACGACCCGGTCGATCACCTGGCGCAGGCTGCCCTCGCGGCGGGGGTCGTCCTGGCCGTAGCGGAAGTACTTGGAGGCGACGATCCGCACGGCGGTGTCCGACCACTCGACCGGGAACTCGCAGTCGCGCTGATCGAAGACGACCCGCTCCGGGCGCCCGTCCCGGGCCGGCTCGACGATCGACGTGTCGCGCACGCCCCAGGCGATCTCGTCGTAGGGGTGCACCTCGGGTCGCGTGAAGTGACGCGGGATCCCAAGTACGCGATCGGTCATCGTGGGCGGCGCGTCAGTCGCCATCGGTTGCCTCCTGGGGGTTCGGGCGCGCCGACAGCTCCCCCCGCCCTCCGGGCAGTGCCCTGAGGGTAGCGCGAGAGGGGGGGATCGGGCCGGCGTCGAGTGTCTGGAAGATGTTCTCGTCGAGGGGGAACTGGCCACGCGGCAGGGGCGGCTCGCGCTCGAGGCGCGCGAGCTCGTCCTCGAACTCCTCCACGTCCGCGAAGGCCCGGTAGACCGAGGCGAACCGCACGTAGGCAACCGCGTCGATCTCCTTCAGCCGCCGTAGCGCGAGCTCGCCGATCTGCGCGCTGCGCACCTCCTGCCGCAGCCGGTTGCGCAGCTCGCCCTCGATGTCGCGAACGGCCAGCTCCAGCGAGGCCGTGGAGACCTGCCGCTTGTGGCACGCCCGCTGCAGCCCGTGGAGGAGCTTCTCCCGGTCGAAGGGCTGGCGCTCACCGGAGCTCTTCACCACCACGAGGGCCATCTCCTCGCAGCGCTCGTAGGTGGTGAACCGGCGGCCGCAGCCCTGGCACTCGCGCCGGCGGCGGATGGCGTCCTTGGTGTCGGCCACACGGGACTCGACGACGCGGTGCTCGGGGTTCTCGCAAAACGGGCAGATCACGGTGAAACGCTATCCCTGGTGTCTCGTGGCCGGGCGCCACACCATATTCAGCGTGGTGGAGGCGCATCCTTCCACACGTGACAGGAGATGCAAAGGGGGGCCGCTCCCTCACTTCCCCGGTCTCGGCGGGAAATGCCGACGGCACCCCGGTGCCCTCAGGCGCACGGCTCCAATTCCCGATCGGAAATCGGGGAGAGCCGCATGGACGCGGCGGGCCGCCCCCCAGGAGTGGCGACTCGATTTCCGATCGGGATCGACCGCTCTCAGGAGTGGCTCGTTGAATCCCAAGCGGGATTGAGTCCTAGTCCAGGAACCCCAGGTGCCGGATCGGCCAGTAGACGATCTCCGCCTGGCCGATGACGTTCTCCTCCGGCACGAACGGGTCGGGCATCCACTCGTGGGAGTCGCACGACCCGCCCCGGTTGTCGCCGAGGACGAACAGGCGGTCGGGCGGGACCTCGAAGGTGCGCTCCGCCCGGCCTCCGCGCTGGGGCGGGTTGGGCAGCGCCTTGTCCACGATCAGGGGCGTCCCGTTGACGATCGTGGGCCCGTCCTCGCGCACCACCACCTCGTCGCCCGGGAGGCCGATCACGCGTTTGACGAAGGGGATGTCCCCGGTCACGTTGCACGACCGGGTCGCCGAGGGCGGCGGGTCGAACACGATGATGTCGCCCCGCTCGATGTCGCGGAACCGGTAGATCAGGCGGTTGGCGATGATCCGGTCGTTCTTCTGGATCGTCGGCACCATGGAGCCCGTGGGGATCTCGTAGGGCTTGGCGACCGACGCCTGCACCGCGAACGCGAAGCCGATCGCGAGCGACAGCGGGAGCAGGATCTCGCGGATGAGCCCTCTCACGCGCGCCTACTCGCCCGGCTCGCCGCCGCCGCCGCCGCGGCGGGCCCAGACCCCGCCGCCGACCGCCCCGACGATCACGACTCCGACGATCCCGAGCCACAGCACGGAACTCGGGCCCGACCCGTCATCCACGGCGATCGCGGGTGCGGTGCGGGCCGCCCCGCACGGCTCGCCGGGACGGGCCACGTTGGTGATCTCCGCCTGCGAGACGACCTCGACGGCGTTGGCGTACTGGCGCTGGTCGTCGCGGAGGAGGCGCTGGGCGTCGCGGAACTCCGCCCGTGTGTAGCAGCTGTCGATCCGACCGTTATCCTCGTAATCGGCCAGGATGTCCCGCCCGTCGGCCAGCGCGGTGCCCGGCAGGGCGAGGAGGGCCAACCCGAGGATGACGACAAGCGCAGGGGCACGTCGGAGCAGGGCAGC
Source organism: Thermoleophilia bacterium (assembly GCA_045403035.1). Lineage (GTDB taxonomy): Bacteria > Actinomycetota > Thermoleophilia > Miltoncostaeales > Miltoncostaeaceae > CAVXDY01. The sequence goes on from JAXIPH010000184.1 coordinate 3,678, forward strand.
CACCCGGTGAGGAGGACGGGGGCCGTCCACCCCCAGGGCGCCGCGGATCGTAGCGGCGGCCCGGAGGGCGGACAAGCGGGCTCGGCAGAGCCGGGGGGGACGGCGCGCGCACCGGTGGCCATCGGCGTGGCCGCCCTCGCAGGGTGGGCGCTGCTCGCGGCGGGCGGCGGCGGCATCGACCCGGGCGACGGGCTGGGCGGACCGGGGCCGACGGCCGCGTTCCTGGGCCTGGCCCTGGGAGGCCCGCTCGCCGTGGCCGCCGTGGCGCTCGCGTGGGGCCGCGGCGCCCTGCGGGCCCGGCTCAGCCTGGCCGCGCTGGCGGCCGCAGCCGGGATCGCCGCCTGGTCGGCCCTGTCGATCCTCTGGGCGGCCGCGCCCGACCTGGCGTGGATCGACGCCAACCGCGCCGCGCTCGCCCTCGCCGCGCTCGCCCTCGGCCTTTCCCTCGGGGCGCTCCTGCCGCGCGCGCCGCTGTGGCTGGGGCTCGGCGTGGCGGCCGGCGCGCTGCTGCCGGTGGGCATCGCGCTCGGGGTCAAGATCCTGCCCGCTGCGCTCGGATCGGACCGCGACCTGGCCCGGCTCGCCGAGCCCGTGGGCTACTGGAACGCCCTCGCGCTGATCGCGGCGATGGCCGCCCCCGGGTTGCTGTGGCTGGCCGGACGCAGGGCCTGGGGGAGCTCCGTGGCCGCCGCGGGCCTCGCCCTGGTGATCGTGACGGTGCTCCTCACCTACTCGCGAGGTGGGGTCCTGGCCCTGGCGATGGCCTCCGGCGTGACGCTGGCGTTCCTGCCCCGGCGCATCCCGGCGCTGGCGACGCTCGTCGCCGGGGCGATCGGAGCCGCCTGGCCCGCGGCGTACGCGCTGTCCGACCCACTCCTGAACGCCGACCGGGTGCCGGTGGACCTGCGCGAGGGGGCCGGAGCCGGCCTGGGATGGCGTCTGGCCGTGGGGGTCGCCGTCGCGGCCGCCCTGGCCCCCTTCCTCGAGCGCGCCGCGGCCCGGATCGGGCTCGAGCGCGTGCACCCGCGGGCCGTGCTGCTGGTGGGCCTGACCGTGCTCGTCGTGGCCGTGGGAGCCGCGGCCGCCACGCCCTCCGCCCGCGACTGGGCCGACGACCGCGCCTCCGAGTTCCGCGGCGAGGGCGGGGATGCCGTGGCCAACGACCCCGGGCGGCTGGTGAACACGAGCGGGAACCAGCGCAAGGCCTGGTGGGGCGAGGCGTGGCGGGGCTTCCGCGAGGCCCCGGCGCTCGGCCACGGAGCGGGCGGCTTCGCCCTGGTGCACCTGAAGGAGCGCCGGAGGGGAGACGACGCGCTCGACACCCGCGAGCCCCACGACGTGGCGATGCGGTTCCTCTCGGGGCTCGGCATCCCGGGGCTCGCCCTGCTCGCGGTGCTGGTCGGATCCGTCGCCTGGGCGGTCGTGCGCGCGGTCGCGCGCTCCACCGGGCCCGAGATCGGCCTGCCCCTGGCCATCCTCTCCGCCTTCGCCCTGCAGGCCTCCGTCGACTGGTCCTGGGCGATCCCGGCGCTCACCGTGCCGGCCTTCGCGGCCGCGGGGATCGTCCTGGCCGCCGCCTCCACCGAGCCCGACCGGCGGCGGCGGCCCGGCCCGGTCGCGGCCGGCGCCCTCGCCGCGCTGGCCGTGGTGGCCGTGGCGAGCGCCGCCCTGCCGTGGTGGTCGGCGCGCGCCGTGGCGGACGGGCGCGACGCGCTGGCCGACGGGCGCCCGGACGACGCCCTCGACCTGGCCCGCTGGGCGGAGGCGTCCAACCCGCTGTCCCTGAACCCCCTGCTGCTGCGGGCGGC
>JAXIPH010000199.1:0-10841 GCA_045403035.1 Thermoleophilia bacterium
GAGGTGGTGCAGGACCGCTGCGTCAAGATGGAGCACTGCCGCTTCTTCGGCGGTCTCAACGTGGTCGGGCTGTCCACCGGTGTGGTGGGCTCGCGCCGGATGGAGCCCTTCGTCCCGTGAGCTCCCAGGGCCGCGACTACGGGTTCGACACCCGCGCCCTGCACGCCGGCCAGCGCGTCGACCCGATCACGGGCTCGCGGGCCGTGCCCATCCACCAGACCGCGGCCTACGTCTTCGAGGACTCGACGCACGCGGCCGACCTCTTCGACCTCAACCGCTTCGGGAACATCTACACGCGGATCATGAACCCCACGACCGCCGTGTTCGAGGAGCGGATGGCGAGCCTCGAGGGCGGGGTGGGCGCCCTCGCCACGGCGAGCGGCCTGGCGGCGCAGGCCATCGCGATCATCACCCTGCTGGAGACCGGCGATCACGTGGTCTCGTCGGGCCACCTCTACGGCGGCTCCCACAACCAGCTCGCCATCACGCTGGCGCGCTTCGGGATCGAGACCACCTTCGTCGACCCGGCCGACGCCGCCGCCTGGCGCGCGGCCGTCACCCCGCGCACGCGGCTGATGTACGGCGAGACGATCGGGAACCCGGTTCTCGACGTGCTGGACATCGCGATGGTGGCCGAGGCGGCGCGCGAGGCCCGCGTGCCCCTCCTGATCGACAACACCTTCGCCACGCCCTACCTGTGCCGCCCCATCGAGCACGGCGCCGACCTGGTGTCGCACTCGGCCACCAAGTGGATCTGCGGGCACGGGACGTCGATCGGCGGGGTCCTCGTGGACGGGGGCACCTTCCCGTGGGCCGAGGGGCGCTTCCCGGGCCTGGTCGAGCCGAGCGCGGGCTACCGGGGAATGCGCTACTCCGAGACCTTCGGGAACTTCGCCTTCATCATGAAGGCGCGCGTGGAGACGATGCGCGACCTGGGGCCGGTGCTCTCGCCCTTCAACGCCTTCCTCCTGCTCCAGGGGCTGGAGACGCTGTCGCTGAGGATGGACCGCCACGTGGAGAACGCACGCGCCGTGGCCGACTTCCTGGAGGATCACGAGGGGGTGGAATGGGTGAGCTACCCCGACCTGCCGGGCTCGCCCGAGCACGAGCGGGCGGGGCGCTACCTGCCCCGGGGCGCGGGCTCGGTCCTGACCTTCGGCGTGCGCGGCGGGCGCGCCGCCGGCCAGCGGCTGATCGAGGCGTGCGAGCTGTGCTCCCACCTGGCCAATGTGGGCGACGCGAAGACGCTCATCATCCACCCGGCCTCCACCACCCACCGGCGGCTCGACGAGGAGGGCCTGGCGCTCGCCGGCGTGACCGACGACATGGTGCGGGTGTCGGTCGGCCTGGAGACCGTGGAGGACATCATCTGGGACCTGGACCAGGCGATCACCGCCTCCGCCTAGCGGGTTGCGTCGGCGTACGCCGGCCCTCTTAGGCGGGGCCGGCGGGACGCCAAATGCGTCCTCCGGCCGCATTTGCGGACGTCGGTCACCGCCTTCGGCGGGACGGGCCCGCCGAAAGAGCTCCAAGCAGGCCCCCGGGGGAGCCGACGCAAATCAATGGATGTCGTCCAGGCTGACCTCCACTCCGGCCAGAGCCAGCGCCGCCGCTACCAGGGCGATCAGCACGATCTGGTGCACCAGGTAGATCGGGAGGGCGTGGCGCCCCGGCCACCACAGCGCGCGGGCGTGCGGGGGCGTGCGCAGCCGTCGTCCCCAAGCGCCACGGCGGCCCTCCGGGTAGAGCAGGGCGCCGGCCGCCAGGCCCAGGATGGCCAGGCCCAGCCACGGGAGGAGCGGGTACCAGTCGACTCCCGCGGTGCCCGTGCGGCGCACGCCGAGCACCAGGAGGCCGAAGGCGTCCGACCGCGGGCCGGCGTCGGCCAGGGCCAGGCCGGCGGCGATGACGGCCACGCCGAGCACCAGCAGGAGGGGCGGGGCGAGCCGCACCAGGAGGGGCAGGATGAGCATCGCCACGCCGATGCAGTGCAGGATGCCGAAGCGGATGTAGTCATCGCCGAGGGCGATCCGGGTCACGACGGTCACCAGCAGGGCGGCCGCCAGCACCTCCCCGGCGCGCCGGGCGTGGCGGAGGTAGAGGGCGCGGCCGGAGAGCCCACGCGAGCGGGAGCGCGAATTCGAGATCCACAGGCTCACGCCGGTGATGAACAGGAACGACGAGCCGGTCGCCACCTGCAGCGCCCGCCATCCGCCGCTGAAGGGGTCGATGGGCACGGTGGGCCCGAGCAGCTCGACGTCGTAGGCGGTGTGGTACACGACCATCATCAGGATCGCGACCGTGCGGGCGACGTCGACCTCCCACAGGCGCCCGCTCACGTCACGAGCGCGAGCAGCGGCTCGATGAGCCCGGGCGCGGCTGCCACCAGGCTGTCCTCGGCCACCTGCACCACCACCCCCCCGGCCTCGCGCACCAGCAGGCCGCCCGCCGCCCAGTCCCACGGGTTGAGCCCGGTCTCGTAGTAACCATCCACACGGCCGGCGGCGAGCCAGGCCAGGTCGATCGCGGCGGAGCCGAACCGCCGGACGTCGCGCACCGCCGGCAGCACCCTCGTGAGGAGCTGCGCCTGGAGCGCGCGGCGCTCGGCGCGGTAGCTGAAGCCGGTGGCCACGAGCGCCTGGTCGAGGGTGGGACCGGTCTCCATCCGCAGCCGGCGGCCGCCCAGGAAGGCACCCTCGCCCCGGCGCGCCGTGAAGGTCTCGCCGCGCCCCGGGTCGTGCACCACCCCCACCAGGGCGCCGTCCGCGTCGAGGGCGGCCACGCTGACGCTCCACTGCGGGATGCCCCAGAGGTAGTTGATGGTGCCGTCGAGGGGATCCACGAGCCAGCGGACACCCGACGCGCCCTCGCCGCCGCCGCCCTCCTCGGCCAGGATGGCGTCGCCCGGCCGCGCGGCGCGGATGCGGTCCACGATCAGCGCCTCGGCGGCCCGGTCGGCGTCGCTCACCAGGTCGGTACGGCTGCTCTTGGATGCGAGGCCCGTGGCCGGGCCGCCGAAGCGCTCGAGCAGCAGCGCGCCCGCCTCCCGCGCGACGGCCCCGGCCAGGACGAGCAGATCGGCGCTCACGTCAGGTGCCCGACCAGGGCCGGCAGCACCGTGGCCGGCTCCTCGAGGTGCGGGAAGTGCCCGATGCCCGGCAGCCGCAGGAGACGCCCCTCCGGAAGAGCCTGGGCCAGCCACTCGGCGCCCGCCGGCTTGGTGACGCGATCGAGCGTCCCCGCGACCACCAGGCTGGGCTGGGGAAGCCGGGGCGCGAGCGGGCGGACATCGGTGCGGAGGGCACGCGAGGCCCAGTCGGCCATCGCCCGCAGGTCGGCCGTCGCGAGCCGGTCGCTCGCCTCCTGGAGGAGGGCCGCCATCGCGGGTTCGCCCGTGAGCGAGCCGGGGTCGGCGACGGCGGTGAGGAAGGCGTCGCGGCGGCGCTCCGGGCTGCGGCGGATGCGGGCGATGGCGAGCCGCGCGAGCGCGGGCCCGACGAGCGGCATCTGGACGAGGTCGGACACCGCGCGCGGCGGCAGCCGCATCGGGCGGGCGAGCACCCAGGGCGAGATCAGCGCCAGCCGGCTCACGGTCTCGGGGTTCCGGGCGGCCAGGATCATGGCGATCTGGGTGCCCAGGGAGTGCCCCACCACGTCGACCGGCGCCAGCGAGGAGAGCAGCGGCTCGAGGGCGCGGGCCAGGGAATCGGGCCCGGTGCGACCGCGGGCGAGGCGGGGGCTGGCGCCGAACCCCGGCAGGTCGACCACTACCGCCCTGGCGCCCCCGGCGGCGAGCGCCTCGGGCAGCGGCCCCCAGCCCTCCTTGAAGCCGTTGAGCCCGTGGACAAGGAGCAGCGTGGGCCCCGTCCCCACCTCGAGCGTCGCGATGGTGCCCACGCCGAGACGATACGCGTCGGGGTCGGGTACCCTTGGCCCGTGTCCGAGAAGCTCGAGCTCGTCTCCCCTCGCGGCTACTGCGCCGGAGTGGACCGCGCCATCGAGACCGTCGAGCGCGTGCTCGAGGAGCTCGGCCCACCGGTGTACGTGCGCGGGGAGATCGTCCACAACACCCACGTCGTGGCCACCCTCGCCGCGAAGGGCGCGGTGTTCGTGGACTCCGAGAGCCAGGTGCCCGAGGGGCAGACGATCATCCTGTCGGCCCACGGCGTCTCGCCCGAGGTGCGCCGCGTCTGCGGCGAGCGGCGGCTGCGCGTGATCGACGCCACCTGCCCGCTGGTGTCGAAGGTGCACGCCGAGGTTCGCCGCTACGCTGCCCGCGGCGCGACGGTGCTCCTGGTGGGCCACCTCGACCACGACGAGGTGATCGGGACGATGGGTGAGGCCCCCGACTCGGTGATCGTGGTAGAGGACGTCGCCGACGCCGAGAGGGTCGAGGTCGCCGATCCCTCCAACGTCGCCCTGACCACCCAGACGACGCTGTCGATCGACGACACGACGGCGATCGTCGAGGTCCTGAGGCGGCGCTTCCCGGAGCTCTTGAGCCCGAAGTCGAGCGACATCTGCTACGCCACGCAGAACCGGCAGGACGCGGTGCGCGAGGTGGTGCAGGAGGGCGCCGACCTGGTGCTGGTGGTCGGCTCGCGCAACTCCTCCAACTCCAACCGCATGGTCGAGGTGGCGCAGGCGACCGGCTGCGAGGCCTACCTGCTCGACAACGACGACGAGCTGGACATGAGCTGGCTCGCGGGCAAGCAGCGGGTCGCTCTCACGGCCGGCGCATCGGCGCCTGAGGTGCTGGTGCAGGACGTCGCCCGCCGCCTGGAGGACGCGGGCTACGCCCGCACCGGCGAGGAGGAGCCGAGCGCCGAGGGCGTGTTCTTCTCCCTCCCCCGGGAGGTCCGGACCTAGGCGACCGCCGAGGGGCCGGCCCGCGTCGGCGCCTCGTCAGTCGATGACGGTGGGCCTCTCGATCGTAAAGCCGGGGGGCAGCGAGGCCGCCAGCTCGCCCGCGTCGAGCGCTCGGCGGGGGTCGATCTCGAGGTCGACGGGACGGCCCTCGGCGTCGCGCGGAGCGGCGACGCCGGCCGCCTCGAGCCAGCGGGCGTAGAGAGCGTTCAGGTCCCGTCGCGCCGTGGCGGGCGAGTCCGGACCATCGGCGTTCTTGATGGGCGAGAACTCGTCCTCGCGGGCGGCCTCCACGGTGACGCTGCGCGAGGCGGCCGGGAGGGCGTCGAACAGGAAGGTCTCGAACTTGATCGCGTTGGGCTCCTGCGGGTCCACCGGCTGGCCCCCGGCGTCCAGGTACGGCACGCGCTTCACGGCCCGGTGGTAGGGCAGCCGCAAACCCCCCTCGGTGAGCGCCGACGCAAAGGCCACCTCGATGCAGTGGACGGCGATGGAGCCCGCCCAGTACACGAGCTCGCCGTTCTCATCGCGCGCCTCGGCCAGCTCGTCCGGCAGGTCGCTGTACTCCACCACGGCGGTCTTCCCGTCGACTCGGGCGATGACGCCCATCTTCTCCTCGGGGCCCCGCTTGCGGACCACCACGGAGCTCATATCGGCCACCGCCCGGCGGTGGTGGCCGAGAAGCTCCGGCCGGCAGACCCGCAGGAGGGGGTTGTCGACCTGGAAGGTGAAGATCGTCTCCACCCCCTCGTGCGCCATCTCATCGAGCGCGCCCGAGGTCCGGAGCGCCGAGAGCAGCCCCCCGTGGCCATCGGGGGAGAGCGCCACCCGGTCGGGCCCCTCCAGCAGGATCGCTCCGCTGTGGCGGTCGACCGCCGGGAGGGTCCCCTGCACCACGAAGCGCACCGACCCCGGCGCGAGCCCGAAATTGCCGGCGCGCTGGAAGCTGGCGCGCGTGGCGGCGTCGTTCTGGGGCGAGGTCAGCACGTACCAGGGCAGCGGGCCGTAGCGGGCCCGAAGGGCCGCGATCTTCGCCGCGTGATGGGCGAACAGGGTGCGCCCCGACAGCGGCGCGAAGGGATAGTCGCCCTTGGGCCCGTCAAAGCCGAGGCGGGTCCCCTGCCCCCCCGCGAGCAGCGCCGCGGCCACCCTGCCCCCGCGGAGCATCTCCTCGCCCACCTCCCGCGCGCGGCGCTCGCGCTCCCGTTCGGCGTCGGTGCGCGGGATGGGGATCAGGTCGTCCGGCGCGGGCGGCTCGATGGCGCCCACGGGGCCCGGGGCGTCGGCCGCCACCAGCTCCCCCACCAGGCGACCGATCAGGTCGAGATCGAGGCCCTCCAGCTGGGTCCGCAGACGGTCGCGCGGCTCCCCCTCCAGGCGGGCCAGCGCCTCGGCCAGGTGACCCTGACCGGCCGCTCGCAGGCGCTCGTCGAGGCTCGTCATCCCGGCCGGAGCGCCACCTTCGTGACTCCCTCGACGCGCTCCGCCATCAGGCGGTATCCCTCGGCCGCCTCGTTCAGCGGAAGCTCGTGCGAGAGCAGCGGCGCCGGGTCGATGGTGCCGTCCTCCAGCAGCGTGAGCAGCTCGGGGAAGTAGCGCGGCCCCGGCACGAGCCCGCCCGTGACCGAGATGTTCCGCAGGAACTGGTCGAACCAGTTCACGACCGGGGTCTTCCCCATGAAGTGGTCCATGCCGAGGCACGAGATGGTGCCGCCGGGTCGCACGCACGCGTGCGCCGCGGCCATCGACTCGGGGCCTGAGATCGTGTCCACGACCACGTGCGCACCCTCCCCGCCGGTGTGCGCCATCACCGTCTCGCGGATCTCCTCGTCGTCGCGCGATTCCACCGTGGCCGTGGCGCCGAGGATCGTCGCCACCCGGAGGCGGTCGGGGTGGTGGCCCAGGCAGATCACCCGCTCGGCGCCCTTCGCCATCGCGCCGTGCACCGCGGCGAGCCCGACGGCGCCGTCGCCGATCACCGCGACGGACTGCCCGGCGGAGGTGCCGGCCACGGTCAGGCCGTGCCAGCCCGTGGACATCATGTCCACCAGCGGCAGGACGGACGACTCGCGGTCGGGGCCGGACAGCGACTCGGGCACCCGGTGAAGGGTGGTGTCGGCGTACGGCACGCGCACCAGCTCGGACTGCCCCCCCTGCACCACCCCGCCGTGCCGCCACGTGCGGGGTGCCCATCCGAAGAGCGACCAGTGCGTGCAGGACGACGCGAGCCCCTCCCGGCACCAGGTGCACTCCCCGCAGGCGACGGAGCACGACGACATCACGCGATCGCCGACCGACACGCTCGTGACGTCGGGACCGACGGCCTCGACGGTGCCGATGAACTCGTGGCCCAGCCGTGAGTCGGGGGGGAAGCCGAACGCCTCGCCGGCGTTGTAGATGTGAAGGTCCGAGCCGCAGATCCCGGCGAGCGTCACCCGCACGACCGCGTCCGCCGGCAGCTCGATCGCCGCCTCGGGCAGGTCCTCCACCCGCACGTCGCGCTCGCCCTGAAAGGTCAGTGCCCTCATTCTCCCGCCCCCGCGTCGCGGCCCGGTGGCCACGCGGCAGGATACGCGCCGCCGCCACGATCGCGCCGCGCGGCTAGCATCCCCTCGTGCGCGAGGTGCCCCATGCCAAGCTCGCCGAGCGCTTCCGCGCCGAGCCCGACCGCGCCCGGGTGAGGATCGTGGTGTCCACCGAGATCGTGGACGGCATGCGCTGCGAGACCACCGTGCGCGACCACACGGTGGCCGCCGACGAGCCGCGCTCCTTCGGCGGGACCGACGCGGCGCAGAGCCCGGTCGAGCTGCTGCTCACCAGCCTCGCGACGTGCCAGGCCATCACCTACCGGCTCTGGGCGGCCGAGCTGGGTATCGCGCTCGACCGCGTGAGCGTCGAGGTGGCGGGGGATCTCGACCTGAGCGGCTTGCTCGGGCTCGGCGACGGCGCGCGCGCCGGCTACGAGGGCATGCGGGTGGTGGTGACCCTCGACGGGCCCGAGCCCCCCGCCCGCTACGAGGAGCTCGCCGAGGCGGTCGACCGCCACTGCCCCGTGCTCGACGCGCTCTCGCACCCGGTGACCATCGAGCGCTCGCTGACGCTGCCCGGAGGCTAGCCCTCCAGGGCGAGGCCCGCGCGCTCGAGCGCGGCCCCGGGCTCCATGACCAGGCCCACGAAGAAGGGTCCGAACTCGCCGTAGCGGGCGCTCACGTCGTCGAAGCGCATCTCGTACACGATGTCCTTCACGACCACCGGGTCGTCGGCCAGGAGGGTCACGCCCCACTCCCAGTCGTCGAGGCCGGTCGCGCCCGTGATGAGCTGCAGCACCCGCCCGGCGTAGCGCCGGCCCACCACGGCGTGGCCGGCCATCAGCCGCTTGCGCTCCTCGAAGGGCAGCGAGTACCAGTTGTCCGCCCCCGCGCGGCGCTTGGACATGGGGTAGAAGGCGATCATCGCGCGCTGCGGCAGGCGTGGGTGCAGGCGGGCGTCGAGGTAGGTCTCCATCCGGGCCCGCCACTCCCCCAGGCGGGCCTCGAGGTCGTCGGCGCCCTCGGCCGCGAGGCGTGCGCGCTCCTCGCCCTCGGTGCTCGTGTACTCGCTCAGCTCGGTGAGCGAGACGAACGAGTAGACCGGCTCGACCGGGCCCGCCAGCACGCGCTTCGCCAGGACATCGAGCGCGTCGAGGTCCGGCGCCAGGGCCATCAGCCCCAGGTCCGCCCGCCCGCCCAGCACCGAGAAGGCGATCACCTGGTTGGGCTCGTCGGCGGTGAACGCCCCGATCGCCTCGAGCACGCCCTCGGCCCCCGGCTCCCCGCGTCGCGCGCGGAGCAGCAGGTGCAGCACCCCCCAACCCTGCGACGGGGCGACGCTCACGGCCTAGCGGCGGACGAAGCGGTACAGCGAGCCGTTGGCGAGCACGTAGAGGTCGCCGTTGAGGCCCTCGCCGAACGCGGTCACGTTCGACAGGGTCACCCCGAGGCGCCCGGTGTCGTCGCGCTTGGCGCCGGGGTTCGGGCCCGCTCGCATGGTCCACAGCTTGCCGGAGCAGAAGTCGGCGAAGGCGTAACGGCCGCGCAGCGCGGGCACGCGGGTGCCGCGATAGACGTAGCCCCCCGTGATGGAGCAGCCGTCGTCGTGGGTGTACTGGGCCACCGGGCCAACGGGCGCCCGGCCCTGCACGGGCCCCCCGCCGGCGTACGCCGAGCGGCCCTCGAAGGCGTTCCACCCGAAGTTCACTCCCCGCCCGCCTCCGCGGAGCCGGAAGTCCACCTCCTCGATCTCCCCCTGGCCGACGTCCCCGATCCAGAGGTCGCCGCGGACGCGGTCGAACGAGAAGCCCCAGGGGTTGCGGAGCCCGTACGAGTAGACCTCCGGGGCCCCGCCGCCGGCGGCGAACGGGTTGCTCGCCGGGATGCCGTACTGCTTGCCCGGCGCGCGCGAGTCGACGTCGATGCGCAGGATCTTGCCGAGGAGCGAGTCCCTGTTCTGCGCGTTGCGGTCCGGGTCGCCGCCGCCGCCGCCGTCCCCCGTACCGATGTAGAGGAACCCGTCGGGCCCGAAGGCGAGGTGGCCGCCGTTGTGGTTCGACATGTTGTCGTCCATCGAGAGCAGCACGCGAGCGCTGCCGGGGTTCGCGCGACCGTTGGCCGCGCGCCGGTACTCGACCACCTGCTGCTGGTTCCCTGACGAGTTCGTGTAGTAGACGTAGAAGCGGCCGTTGCGGGCGTAGCCGGGGTGGAACGCCAGGCCCAGCAGGCCCTGCTCGCCGCCCGCCTTCACGTCGCCGGAGACGTCCAGGAACGGGGTCCCCACCAGGCGGCCGCGCTGCAGGATCCTGATGGTCCCGCTCTGCTGCACGACGTACAGCCGGTTCGCCTGCTTGGGGGCGAAGGTGACGCCAACCGCGTCGCCGAGGCCGCTCTTCACGCGCGAGAGCCGGAAGCTCCCCGCCTGGGCGGAGGTCTGGTCGCCCGCGGTGGCCGGCTCGGCGACCGCCTCGCCCGACGCGCAGCCGACCGCGAGCCCGAGGACCGCGATCAGCGCGAGCATCGCGAGCCACGGGATGCGCGAGCGGAGGATCACCGCGGGGAGGCTAGCGCAGGTCGCTGCCGACGCCTCAGCGGGCTGGTCAGGGGGCGTCGCCGATCGCGGCGGCGGCCGCGAGCTGCACCGGGTCGCGCAACGGCGAGAGCGGAGGCGCGTAGCCCAGGTCGCACTCGGCGAGCTCCCGGATCGTCAGCTCGCCCCACAGCGCCACCGAGATCGCGTGCAGGCGGGTCGAGACCTCGCCCGACCCGGCCACCTGGCCGCCCAGGAGCCGCCCCGTGGCGCGGTCCCACACCAGGCGCACCACGATCCGGCGCACACCGGGCATGTACCCGGAGCGGTCGCGGCCCTCGCGCAGGATGGCCTCCGGCGCGAAGCCCGCATCGAGCGCGGTGGGGGCGTCGATCCCGGTCGCGCCGAAGGAGACCGCCCCGAAGCGCGAGACCCAGGAGCCGAGCGTCCCGGCGAAGCGCCCGGAGAGGTCGCCGTCCCGATCCCCCGCGATGTCGCGCGCCGCGATGCGCCCCTGGACGGTCGCGGTCGTGGCCAGGGGCATCCAGACCTGGCGCCCCAGCAGGAGGTGGTGGGCGGTGGCGCAGTCGCCGGCCGCCCAGATGCCGCCGACGCTGGTCCGGCCGCGGCGGTCGACCGCGATCGCGCCGCGCTCGCCCAGCTCGCATCCGGCGGTCGCGGCGATCTCGGAATTGGGCGTGACGCCTGTGCCCAGCAGGACGAGGTCGAAGACCTGCTCGCGCCCGTCGATGGAGGCGGCCGGACGGACGTCGCGGAGCACGATCTGCTCGAGGGTCGCTCCCGCCCGGGCGCGCACGCCGGCCTCCTGCAGCGCGGCCACCACGGGTGCGGCCACCCCCTCGTCGAGCGCCGGCAGCACCCGTGGAGCCGACTCAACGATCCGCACGCGCACGCCG
>JAXIPH010000359.1:0-5486 GCA_045403035.1 Thermoleophilia bacterium
GCGCTCTGCGCGGCCGGCACGGCCCACGCCGACATCACCGGAAAGGTCACCAACGCCGGCGGCTTTCCGATCGCCGGCGTCAGCGTCACGGCCAGGGACGCCGGCGGCGGCTTCGCCGACTCCGTCGCCAGCGACGCGAACGGGGACTTCCGGATCACGACGGCGGGCCTCGGCGGCAGCACCCCGCCATTCACCCTCAACGCCACCTACTTCGACTCCTGCAAGCCCTCCGGCGCGTCGAGCCTGACCTTCGCCTCGCCTCCGATCAACGATGGCGCCCTGCAGAACGTGCTGCTCGACGCCGCGGCGTTCTGCTCGTCGAGCTTCGTGTCGAGCAGCCTGCCGCCGGCCACCGGGAACGCCTGGCCGGAGCGCGGCCAGGTGCTCTCCCCGCCCGGCGGGGTCACCTACCTGCGCGTCCTGGCGCCCTTCTCGGCGACCGGCCTGACCACCTCGCTGTCGGACGGCACGGTGGTGGGGACGTCCGAGGACGAGGACACCGTCCCGGTCACCGCCCCCGCCGCGGGCTACAACGGCCCGCTCAACCTGAGCTTCACCTTCAACGGCGTGGTGGTCACGCGCCAGCTCGGGACGCTGATCGCCGGGAAGGTGGTCAACCCCAACCCGCCCAGCGGGGTCACCGACCTCGCGGCGATCGTCGACATCTCCGGCAGCATGTCCGGGAACGACCCGACCTTCCGCCGGCGCGACGCGGTGCAGCTCCTGGTCGACCTGGCCGGTCAGGGTGACCGCGTCATGGCCACCGCCTTCGACGACGCGGCCAGCGAGATCTTCCCGCGGACCACCATCGCCGGCGAGGCCTCGAAGGGCCCGCTGAAGAGCCTGGCGCGGAAGCGGATCATCAACAGCGGCTCCACCAACTACAACGACGGGCTCGCCGCGGGGTTCAGCGCGCTCGCGGCCGACCCGGTCAACGCGCAGGTGCCGAAGGCGGCGATCTTCCTCACCGACGGCGCCCACAACGCCGGCGACTACACCAACGTCCACCTGCGGTTCGCGTTCAACGGCACCGGGCAGACCTGGCCGATCTGCGTGGTGCAGCTGGGCTCGGGCTTCGCCGCGGCCGACACCGCGCGCCTCAAGCGGATCGCCGCGGACACCGGCGGCGTCTTCGCCAGCACGCCCTCGAACACGCAGCTGGAGAACCTCTACTTCCAGTGCCGGGGCCGCAGCTCCGGGGCCACGACGCTCCTGAAGCGCACCAGCACCTTCAGGATCGGCCAGTCGCGGCTCTTCACGCGCAAGGTCAAGGCCGGACAGAGGCAGGCGACGTTCTTCGTGAGCTTCGGCGTCGGCAAGTACCGGCTCCAGCTCACCCAGCCGGGCGGGAAGCTCCTGAAGCGCAGCATCGGCAAGTCGGTGCGGCTCGTGCGCGGCAAGACCTTCGCGTTCTTCCGGGTCCAGAAGCCCAAGGTCGGCAGCTACACCCTCAGGGTGACGCGCCTGGCCACCGGTGGGCCCACGGACAGGGCCACGACCACGATCACCGTCCAGAAGAGGCGGTAGGCAACCCAGCCACACGAGAGGCCACCCCCTCCGCTCGGAGGGGGTGGCTCAGCGCCCGCCGACCGCCTCGGCGTCGGTCGGGGGCCCCACCTCCGCCACGCCGGCGGCTCCGCCGTCGTCCAGGAGCCCCACGACCGAGTTGAAGAAGCTCACGAACCGGTTGTCGAGCATGATCGTCATCTGTGAGCGTCCGACGAAGGTCCTGCGGTTCTGCGCTCGGGTGTCCACACCCCGGTTGACCACCCCGAAGATCCCCCAGCTGCCGTCGGCGAAGCGGGTGAGCACCGGAGCGCCCGACGACCCGCTGGTCATCTCTGAGGGGAAGTAGACCCAGGTTCCGGAGTCGAGGCCGTTCGCGGGCGTGCCCACCTGCCAGGAGCCCATGCCGTCGAAGGGACCGTCGTAGGAGTACTGGTCGGATCCGAAGTAGCGGGCGGAGGTCCGGAAGATGCCCGCGGCGGGGTAGCCGTCCACGTGGATGCGGGCGCCGGGGTCGAGGGCGATCCCCGCGTGGGCCGCGAACGTGCCCGTGAACTGGCCCGGGAAGCGCCCGCGCGAGTCGGGGGCGATGACCTGGATGCCCCAGTCGAGCCCGCGGTCGCCCTGCTGCCATCCGAGCGGCACGTAGTTCTGGATGACGTTCCAGGCGCCGTGGCGGCTCGTGGGGCGCCCCCGGGAGTCGATGGTGTTGCCCGGGATCACGGTCATGCTCGCGGCCGGGAAGCCCCGTGCCCGCGATCCCTCACGGCCGTTGTCGTAGAGGCAGTGCGCGGCCGTCAGGAAGAGCCCGGGGGCGATCAGCGCGCCCGAGCACCAGCCGCCGAAGGCCGCCCGGTTGACCGCGCGGTCGTGCAGGTAGGACCGGCCGACGGCGAGGCCCGGCGCCTGCTCGAAGCCGCCGCGCGTGCGGCCGGTGGCGTCCGAGCCCGCGGTGCAGCGGACCTTCGCGTCGGGGCGCTTGACGCAGGTCTTCGCGATGCGGACCCCGCGGTGGAAGCGGCAGGTACGCACGCGCCCCTGGATCACGCACGTCCGCACCGTGGCGGCGGCGCGCTTCGGGGCCCGGGCGGCTCGCGGGGCGCCGCCGACGACGGTCGGGTCGCCCGCCGCGTCGGGGTTCCCCACGCCGGCCGGGCTCACGGACTCGGGCGGCGCCTGGTAGCCCGGCTCCTCACCGAGCGCGAGACCGGCGGGCGGGGCCAGTGCCGCGATGAGAATGAGGAAAAGGCCTGCGAGACGCATCGGTCACCCTCGCCTCGGGGATCGACCGGGCCGACCGTAGGCCGGGTCGCGCCGCGACGTCAAGCGAGCCGGGGACCGGCTGCGCGGGGCGGCAGACGGTCGCCAGCCTACACACCATCGGGCACCGGAGACCGCCGGTCCACGCGGGACTCCAAGAGGTCGCGCACCTCCTCCCACTCGACGGCGCTCTGGCGCCCCGCCTCGAACTGGCGGGCGAGCTCCGCGTGCAGTCGCAGGAGCTCGGGGTCGTCCTTCGCCAGCTCGCGGCCGGTGTGCTGGCGCACCAGGAAGATCAGCCCGGCGAGACCCGAGTCGGCCGTGAGGCTCACCTCCAGCGGCCGCCCCAGCAGGCGGGGCACGTCGAACGGCGCGTACATCCACCAGAACTTGTTCAGCCCGTCGGCGTGGATGCCCGCACGCGTGCGGTGGGCGTCGCGGCCGTAGAGCGGATAGGTCGCCGCCAGCGGCCGCCCCAGCTCCTCCAGCTCGCGGGCCATGTCGTTGAGCGCCGTGAAGTCCGGCAGCGGGTCGCGGATC
Source organism: Thermoleophilia bacterium (assembly GCA_045403035.1). Lineage (GTDB taxonomy): Bacteria > Actinomycetota > Thermoleophilia > Miltoncostaeales > Miltoncostaeaceae > CAVXDY01. The sequence continues at coordinate 3,307 of JAXIPH010000359.1, forward strand.
AGCCCCATGCCGATGGCGTGCAGCACCACGGCCTCGAGGGGGGCGTTACCCGTGCGCTCCCCCGTGCCGAGCAGCGTGCCGTTGACGACGGCGCAGCCGGCCTGGATCGCGGCGAGGCAGTTGGCCACCACCAGGTGGGTGTCGTTGTGGGGGTGGAACTCGAGGTCCTCGGAGGCGATGCCGAGCTGCCGCAGCCGGCGGATCCAGCGCGGCACCGAGCGCGGCGCGGCCACCGTGTCGAGCGGGAGACCGAGGCCCATCGTGTCGCAGACCCGGAACTTCGGCGTCATCTCGGGGCCGTGGCCGCCCGCCGCCGCGATGACCGCCTCGGCGAACGGGAGCACGAACTCCTCGGGCGCGCGAGTGGCGTCCTCGAGGTGCAGGCGCGGGCGCAGGCCCGCGTCGAGCACGGCCCGCACGGCGTCCAGGTAGGTGCCCGCGGCCTGACGACGGCCCCCGGGCCGGAACTTGTGGAAGGTGTGGTAGTCGCTCGCCGACGCGAGCATCCCGGTCTCGCGCACGCCGATGCTGCGCACCAGGTCGGCATCGCGGCGGGTCGCGCGGATCCAGGTCGTCGGCTCCACCGGGGCGCCGCCGCGGTGGCGCTCCAGCGCCGCCTCCAGCATCCGGCGGTCGGCCGGCCGGTACACGAAGAACTCGGCCTGGCGGACCGCGCCGCTCTCGCCCGTGAACGCGCACATGAGGTCGTAGAGGCGCACGCCCGCCTCGATCGTCAGGGGCAGGCCGCCCTGCTGGCCGTCGCGATGGGTCGTCTCGGTGGTCCAGGCCGCCGCGGGGAGGGCCGTGGGCGGCTCGGTCCAGTCGTAGCGGGGGAATCCGTCCTGGGGGAAGGCGGCGGGAAAGAGCTCCGGCGCCTCGGGGTCGGTGATCGTGTCGATGTCCATGACCCCGACGGTAGGGCGATATCTGGACGACTGTCAATCTTGACGACTATCATCAATCAATGGGTGCCGCCGACGCCGACCTGCTGACCGCCGAGGAGGCCGCCGAGCACCTGGGGGTCTCGCGGGCGACGCTCTACGCGTACGTCAGCCGCGGCCTGGTCGCATCGGAGCCCGGCCCCGGCCCGAGCCGCGCGCGCCGCTACCCGCGGCGCGCCCTGGACGAGTTCCGCGGACGCCGCGAGCGCAACCGCGACCGCGAGCTGGTCGCCCACGGCTCCCTCCACTGGGGGCTGCCGTTGCTCGACTCGGCGCTCACGCTCATCCAGGACGGCCGCCTCTACTATCGCGGCCGCGACGTCGTGGAGCTGTCGCGCTCGGCCGGATTCGAGGAGGTCGCCGCGCTCCTGTGGACCGGCGACGAGCGCGAGGCGGCCGGGCTCTTCTCGGGGGGCGGGGCGACGGCCGGGGAGCCCGTGCCGGCCGGGGCTCCGATCGCCACGCGGCTGTGCGAGCACCTGGTGGCCGCGGCCGACCGCACGCTCGTGACGCTGGGCTCGCGGCCGGCGGCGACGCTGCGCGCGGCGGGGCGGGCGGTGGAGGGGCTGTTCGCCGCCGCCGGGGCCCGGGGCGACGGCACCCTGGCCGAGCGCCTGGCGCGGGGGTGGGGGACGGGCGCCGCCGACGACCTGCGCGCCGCGCTCGTGCTGAGCGCCGACCACGAGCTCAACGTGAGCTCGTTCACCGCCCGATGCGTGGCCTCGGCCGACGCCCGCCTCGAGCACGTGCTGCTGGCGGCGCTCTGCGCTCTCCGGGGCCGGCGCCACGGCGGCCTGCTCGAGCGCGTCGAGGATCTCCTCGACCAGGTGGACCGGGACGGGGCGCGCACGGCTGCCGATCGCGCGATGGCCGATGGCGCCGAGCTCCCCGGGTTCGGCCACCCGCTCTACCCGGAGGGCGACCCGCGAGGAGCCGAGCTGCTGGCGCGGGCGCGACCGGGCGGCGCGGTCGACGAGCTCGTGGCCCTGGCGCGCGAGGAGCTCGGCCTGCTGCCCACCCTCGACCTCGGCCTCGCCGCGCTCGCGCGGGCGCGCGGCCTGCCGCCCGGCGCGGCCTTCGCTCTCTTCGCCCTCGGCCGCTCGGCCGGCTGGGTGGCCCACGCGCGGGAGGCATGGGCCGACGACCGGCTCATCCGGCCGCGGTCACGCTATGTCGGGGTCGCGCCGCGTTGAGTCAGCGTACGCCGGGCCCGAAAAACGTGGGCCCGGCGGGACGCCA
>JAXIPH010000216.1:0-6300 GCA_045403035.1 Thermoleophilia bacterium
ACCCCGCGCAGGTCATTGGTCACTCGCACCCGGCGCCTCGTGCGCCGGCGCTGGATGTTCCTCGTGGCCTTCCCCCTCGTCGGCCTCATCGCGGGCTACGGCCTCAGCGCCAGCCACGAGGACCGGTACGAGTCGTCGGCGAAGCTGCTGCTGCACGACCAGGCGGCCGCCGGCGTGCCCGTCGACATGGCCGAGGGCGCCTCCGCCGCCGACTCCTCACGCCAGACCGCCACCAACGTCGACCTGGTCTCCTCCGACGAGGTGGCGCTGCGCGTCTACACGGCGCTGCGGCCGCCCATCGCCCTCGACTCGTTCCTCGACAGCGTGCGCATCGCGTCGAAGGGCGACTCCGAGCTGGTGACGATCACCGCGCGCGACGCCGATCCCGCCCGCGCGGCGCGCATCGCCAACACCTGGGCCGACGAGTACCGCGCCTTCCGGCGCGAGGCCGACGCCGCGCGCGTCGCGGCCGCGACGAGCATCGTGGACCAGCGCCTGGCGGCCGTGCCGCCGGGCCGCTTGGCCGGTGCCGAGGGCCGGGACCTGCGCCGTCAGCGCGACGAGCTGGCCGTGGCCGCCTCGCTGCAGCGAGGCGGTGTGGAGGTGGCCCAGCGGGCGCGCGAGGCGACCGCCCCGGTGTCGCCGCGACCGCTGCGCGCCGCCCTGATCGGCGGGCTGGCCGGGCTGGCGATCGCCCTCGTCCTGGCCCTGCTGGCCCAGCGCCTGGATCGCCGCGTCGCGGATTCCGACGCCGCCGCCGCGCTGCACGGCCTGCCGCTGCTCGGTCAGATCCCGAAGGCCGCCGCGCTCGCGACCCCGCCGCCCGCGGCGAACGGACGCCCGGCCCTGCCCCCCCTGGCCGCGACCGAGGCGGACGCCTTCCGGGTGCTGCGCACGAGCATCTCCTACCCCGACGTCGAGCGGAAGATCGGCTCGATCCTCGTCACCAGCGCGGTGAGCGGGGAGGGCAAGACCACCGTGGCGCTGAACCTGGCGCGCGCCTACTCGGAGTCGGGTGCACGGACCCTGCTCATCGAGGGCGACCTGCGCCGTCCGGTGCTGTCCGAGCGGCTGTCCCTGCCGGCCGAGCCCGGCCTGGCGGACGTGCTCCGCTCCGAGGCCACCTTCGACTCGGCCACCCGGCGCGTCGCTCTCGACGTCGACGACGGCTCGGAGCGCCGGGCGCGCCTCGACATCGTGGTGGCCGGGGCCGCGGCGTCCAACCCCCAGACCCTGCTCGAGAGCAGGCTGATGTCGCGCCTGCTCAAGGAGCTCGAGGACCGCTACGACATGGTCGTGGTGGACGGCGCCCCGGGCCTCGGTGTGAGCGACGCCGCGCCCCTGATGCGTGAGGTGGGGGCGGTGCTCGTGGTGAGCCGGGTCGGCCGGACCCAGATCCACGAGTCAGAGGCGCTGCGCGACCGCCTGGAGCTTCTGCGGGTGCGGCCGCTGGGGGTGGTCGCCAACGGGGTCTCGGGACGGGCCGGCTACCACTCGCGGCGCCAGGTCGCGCCGGTCCCCGGGTAGGCCCGGACGGCCCCTCAGGCCGGAGGGGGGAGGCTCACCAGCACGGCCACGCTCACCATGAGCGCGGCGGCGAGGACGATCTCGGCACGAACGCTCATCCGCAGGGCCGCGCCGGCGCCGCGATCCGTCTCGGCCAGGCCGAGGGCCGCCCGCTCGAGGCGGGGGTGCACGACCATCCGGTTGTAGGCCCCCACGCCGAGCATGACGGTGAAGATCCCGAGCTTGACCAGCAGGGCTCGGCCGTACCCCGTCTCCACCAGGTCGGCGGCCGAGTCGAGCTCGGCCAGGGCCCGGTACACCCCGGTCACCACCAGGACCCCCACGGCGCCGAGCGCGAGCGCCGAGAACCGCACCACCACCCCCGCCCCCAGGCGCACCCGGTCCTCCGTCCCCAGCGCCCGCGTCGCGGGGATGGCGAGGACCGCCAGGCCCACGAGCCCCCCGAGCCACGCCGCGGTGGCGAGGCCGTGGAGCGCGTCGATGACGACGTTCGCGGTCCGGTCGGCGCCGCTCGACGCGTGGCCGCCCCACGAGATGGCCCCGAGCGCGATGGCTGGCGGGAGCCCCAACGCGAGGGCCCGCCCGGCGCCGGCGGGGGGCGAGGCGCTCCGCGACCGGATGGCCACCGCGGCGAGGGCCGCGGCCGACAGGGCAGCCACCTGGATCCACCACGCGGCGCCCGCGCGCGCCTCCCCGAGCAGGGTTCCGAGCTCCCCGGGACCGGCCCGCAGGCCGCGCAGCAGGGCGACCGGCAACAGGACCAGGCCGGCGGCGCCCACCGCCACCAGCGACCACCAGGCGATCCACCACCCGGCCGACGCCCCCGCGAGCGCGGCGCCGGCCCGGGCCCGGAAGGCCTCTCCCGCCTCGCGCCGCTCGCCGGGTGCGGCGACGCCGAGAAGGGCGGGTGCCACCACTCCGGCCGACAGCATGACGAGCCCCAGCAGCCCGACCGGGGCCAGCAGCACCAGAAGCCGAGCCAGGACGGGCAGGGGCCCGTCGTCGTCGCGCACCGGCGAGGAGCCGGCTTGGGCCCCGGCGTCCCCGACCACGAGCGACTCCCCGGTGGGGTGACCGTCCTGTGACAGCACCCGCCAGGTGATCCGCGCGATGCCCGGAGCGCGCAGGGGCGCCACGATCGCGCGGGGGTCGCGGGGGTCGCGGCGGGCGGCGCCCGACACCAGCCGACCGTCGTCCGCGCGGGCCTCGAGGCGCAGGAACGCCGTCTCGACCGGCGCCGAGAGCACCAGGCGCACCGCGTCGGCCCGTCGCTCGACCGCGACCACGTCGGCGTGCGCGAGGGCGCCGGCGGGGGCGACCAGGCCCGCGAGCGCGACGAGCGCGGGGGCGAGCCACGGTGGCGGGCGCACGGCGGCGACGCTAGCAGCCGCGCCCACCCGGGGGCGCGCCGGCTACCTCAGCAGCGTGTGGGCCAGGAGGATCAGCAGGGAAACGACGACGAAGCTGCCGGCGGCGAGACGGGTGGCGTGGCGGACGACCATCGTGGCTCCCGGGGAGGCGGGTGAGCTGGTTCGACTCCCTTCGGCAACCGCATTCCATTCCTTTATCCCCCGAACGGGTGATCAGCGCCGGGGCGGGCCCCCGGCCAGGTCGTACAGCTCGGCGCGCGAGACCCCCAGCGACGAGATCACAGCCGTGCGGCCGTCCTCAGTCCAGGTGACCGCGGTTCGCCCGTCCACGTCCAGGCTGTAGAGCAGGATGCCCCGGCGGCCCGTGCGGCGCGCGCCCTCGGGCGGGCCGAGGGGCCGTCCCGCCAGGACCGTCTGGCCCACCCGGCGCCCGGCCCGCTCCCAGATGGCCGTGGCCGCGTCGCGCCCGTCGACCCGGTCCTCGCGCGAGCCCACCACCACCCAGCCGGCGGCTGCGGCGAGGTCGCTGAACGCGAGCCCCTGCGCGCCCGCGTCCGGCAGGGTGGCGGGGGGTGCCTCCTCCCCGAGCTCCTGAAGCCGCACGACCTCGGTCACGACCCGCGCGGAGTCGGTCCCCTCGGGCAGCCCGAAGGCCACGGCGACGCCGATCGCCACCAGGATGACGGCGAGACCGGCGAACAACCCGATGCGGCGGGAGGCGTCGGCCTCCGGCACGGGGACATCGCCGGAACCGGGGTCGTCGGGCCGCGGCATCGGGGGGAGTCTGACACCGCCGCCGGGCGAGCTGCCGGGGCTACGATGGCCCCCGATGCGGTCGCTGCGACGCCTGCGCACCCCCACCGCCTTCGCCCGGCTCACGCTGGTGGCGCTGGCGCTGCTGTGGGTGATCGTTCCGAGCGGCGCGGTGGTGCGCCTGACGGCTTCCGGGCTGGGCTGCCCCGACTGGCCGCTGTGCGACGGGGGCGTGGTCCCCGCCGCCGCCGGCCACGCGCTGATCGAGTACAGCAACCGCGCGCTGTCGGGGCTCGTGGTGGCGGTCGCCGCGTTGACCTGGATCGTCTCCCGGGGGCTCATCGGGGCCCCCCGCGGGCTGCGCCGCTGGTCGGCCGCCATCCTGGTGGCCTCGGCCGGCCAGGTGCCGCTGGGCGCGATCACGGTCCTGTCCGGGCTCCACCCGATGGCGGTGGGCTCGCACTTCCTGCTCTCCATGGCCGCGCTTGGGAGCGGCACCCTCCTCGCGCTGTCCGCCCACGACTGGGCCCGGGGCCGCGAGCGCTCGTGGGACCGCCGGCGCGGCCCGCTGGCCGTCGCCGTGGCCGTCGCCGCGGCGGCGGTGCTGGCCTCGGGCGTCGTGGTGACGGCCGCCGGGCCCCATTCGGGCGACGACGACGTCATCCGGCGCTGGGGCGACCTGCTCCTGGCCGTGCGGGTGCACGTGCGGGTGGCCGTCGTCTTCGCGGTCCTCGCGGCCGTGCTCGTGACGTGGGTCTGGCGCGAGGGGGGCGTCGACCGCCTCACCGGGCGCCTCGCCGCGATCGCCCTGCCACTGGTGGCCCTGCAGATCGGGATCGGCGAGTACCAATACCGCCACGGGCTCCCGTGGGAGGTGGTGGTGCTGCACGTGACCACCGCCGCCCTGGTGTGGGCCGTGATCCTGGCGGCCTGTCACGGGGTGGCCCGGCCGGCGCGGGCCCCGGATCACCTCAGCCGGGACGACACCCTCTGGCAGGGCACGCAGCGGACGGAGTCCGGCAGCGCGCGCAGCCTTCCCTCCGGGATCTCGGCGCCGCAGTCCACGCAGACCCCGTAGGTCCCCGCCTCGATGGCCGCGAGGGCGGCCCGCAGGCGCGCCTCGCGCTCCTTCCAACGGAGCTGCTCGCGCAGGTCGCGCTCCCTCAGGTCGGCGTCGGTCGCGGCCTCGGCCGGGTGGTGGTGCGCGTCGCCGCGCTCTTCGCCGTCTCGCGCGAGGTCGCGTTTCTCGAGCGCGGACACGACCTCCTCGCGCAGCCGGCGTAGCCGCTCTGCGCCCTCCTCGAGACGGGCTTTCTCCTGGGGCATGGAGCGATGGTAGCGAGCGCCCGCCCCGTGGCCCAGGCCACCCGGGAAGGGAGCGCGCTAGCCTCCGCGGGCTGCAGCGACGGGGAGGTGACCGGATGCCCGAGGGCTCCGGGGCGAACGGCCCGGCGGTCGAGGCCGAGGGGCTCGAGCGGCGCTTCAAGGGGGACATCCGGGCCGTCGACGGCGTGGACCTGGCCGTCGAGCGCGGGGAGGTCTACGGCTTCCTCGGGCCGAACGGCGCGGGCAAGAGCACCTGCGTGCGGATGCTGGCCACCCTGCTCCGGCCCACCGGCGGGCGCGCGACCGTGGCCGGCCACGACGTGGTGCGCGACGCGGCCGCGGTGCGTCGCAGCATCGGCGTGGCCCTGCAGGACGCGGCGATCGACCCCTACATGACCGGGCGCGAGCTGCTGCACCTCCAGGCCGTGCTTCACGCCTTCCCGCGCGCCCGCGGCCGTCAGCGGGCGGTGGAGCTGCTCGCCCGCGTGGATCTGGTGGACGCCGCCGACCGCCGGGTGGGGACCTACTCCGGCGGCATGCGGCGGCGCCTCGACCTGGCGCTGGCGCTGGTGCACGAGCCGGAGGTGCTGTTCCTGGACGAGCCCACGACCGGGCTCGACCCGATCTCCCGCCACACCCTCTGGACCGAGGTGCGGCGCCTGAACCGCGAGTCCGGCACGACCGTGTTCCTGACCACCCAGTACCTGGAGGAGGCCGACCAGCTGGCCGGGCGCGTGGGCATCATCGACGGGGGACGGATCGTGGCCGAGGGGACCCCCGCGGCGCTCAAGGCGCAGGTCGGGGAGCCCCGGCTCGAGCTGACGCTCGCGCGGGCCGAGGACCTCGAGCGCGCGACGCGGGCGCTCGCGCGGTTCGGGGAGCCGCTCCCCTCCCGGGACGGGCACCTGTCGCTGCGGCTGCCCGAGGGCGCGGCCGCCCTCACGGGAGTGGTGCGCTCGCTGGACGAGGCGGGCGTCGAGGCGGCGGGGCTGGAGCTGGCGCTCCCCACCCTCGACGACGTCTTCGTGGCCAAGACCGGCCGGCGCCTGGAGGCCGAGGGCGCCGAGGAGGCCGCCGCGGCGCCCGTCTCCGCGCCCGCCTCTGCGCCCGCCGCGCCGTGAGCCCGGCGGCGGTCCAGACCCTGGCGCTGGCGCGCCGGGCGGTGGTCAACACGCTGCGCACCCCCCAGGCCCTCTTCCCGAGCCTCTTCTTCCCCCTCGTGCTGATGGCGATCTTCACCGGGTCGTTCGGCAACGCCCCGGGCACGATCCCGGGCTTCCCGCCGGTGCGCGGGTTCCTCGACTTCGCCCTCGCGGGCGCCGTG
>JAXIPH010000273.1:0-9864 GCA_045403035.1 Thermoleophilia bacterium
CCGACCACCCGCTCGCCGTTGACGAAGGTGCCGTTGCGCGAGAGGCCGTCGTCCGCCACCAGCCAGTCGCGGCCCAGCGGGATCAGCTAGCACCGCCGCCCGCTTCCCGGTGTGCGAGACGGGGGTGATGGGAGGCCACACCTAGGGCCTCTATCGCGGGCGCGGGGACAGCCGGAGACTCGGCGGGCATTCCCACCACTCCGGCCGAGAGGCCAAGGAGAGCTCAAGTGGCAAGCAATCTCCACCTCGTTTCCCGTGACGACGACCAGCGGCGCGGCGACCACCCGGCGGACGACTGGGACGACGACGCCGCGGCGCCCGAGTTCCCGCCGGGCTGGGACGACTACGCGGCGGCGCGCCGCCGGTTCCTGACGCGCGTGGCCAAGCGGCCGGCGAACCCGGTCGAGGGCGAGCTGATCGAGGATGGAGAGGACGAGTCGTGGCTCTGAGCGTTCCGCCGGCACCGGCTCTGGCCGTCGCGCAGCTCGCCGTCGCCGGCCTGGGGCCGCTGCGCGTCGCGATCGACGGCCTGCCCGGTCCCTTCCGGGCGGGCCGTCGCGAGCGCGGGGTCTTCCAGTACCTCCTCCTGCACCGGCGCCGGCCGGTCGCCCGCGAGGAGCTGACCGAGGTCTTCTGGCCGGGCTCGTCCCCCTCGCAGGCTCGCAACAACCTGAACGTCTCCATCTGGGGGCTGCGCAACCGCCTGCGTGAGCCCCTGGGCGGGCGCTCCGTGTGCGTCTTCGAGGACGGCGCGTACCGGCTCGACCCCTCGCTCGCGATCCGCGTGGACGCCGAGGAGCTGGAGCGGCTCGCCGCCGCCGCGCGGGTCCGCCGGCGCGCGGCGGACATCGAGGGCGCCGCGGCTCACCTGCGGGCCGCGATCGCGCTCTACGCCGGCGACCTCTTCGAGGACGACCGCTACGAGGCCTGGATCGAACCCTTCCGCAGGGACCTGGCCGACACCCACCTCGCCGCGGTCACGGATCTCGCCGAGTGCGAGCGCCGGCTGGGAGACACCGGCGCCGCCATCGGCCTCTGCCGTCGAGGCCTCGCCCTGGAGCCCGAACGCGAGGACCTCCACCGGCTGCTGATGCGCTGCTACGCGCAGGCCGGCCAGCGCTCTCTCGCTCTGCGGCAGCTGGGCCTGTGCGCCGTTGCGATGCGCCGCGCCCTCGGAGCCGAGCCCGGCGTCGAGACGGTGGCGCTCGTCGAGCGGATCCGGCGGGGCCAGGCCCCTCCGGCCGAGGTGGCGGAGGCATGGCACCCCTGAGACCCATCACGTCGGCGACCTCCCTCGTCTGGGCCCCGTGCCCGATCTGCTGGGGCCAGCGGCGGATCGTGTGCCGTCCCGAGGGCCGCGGGTACGAGCTCGTCACCTGCTACGGGTGCCTGGGAGTTGGGGAGGTTCTGCAGCCGGCCCGCGAGACCTCCGTGCCACGGGCACGCACGCTCCCCGGATCAGCCGTACCGCGCCTCCCAGACGTAGGCGTGTGAGCCGGTCGTGAGGGGACCCGATGCGCCGCCGTTGGCGGCGGGGTCGTCGCGCAGGGTCACCGAGATGCGGTATGCGACGACGTCGCCGTCCTCCCAGAGCGTCATCCCGGCGGGGGCGGTGACGAGCCCCCCGGCGTAGTCGCCGTGCGCCGCCGTGATCGCGGCCAGGGTGCCGCTGAGGACCGGGGCGCCGGCGGGGACGAAGCCGGTGCAGTCGGGCGAGCCACCGGCCGGGCGCGTTCCGGCCTCGATCGTGACCTCCAGCAGGGGGTCGAGCCCGCCGGAGGAGCCCGTCGCGTAGAGGCGCACCTGGGCATCGTGGTTCCCCTCGTCTTCGTAGATCACACGGGTGCAGCGGACCACGGTCGTCCCCGGGGCGGCCGCTGCGACGGCGTAGAGCGATGCGCCCCCGTCGTCGTCGGTCAGGGCGGCGGTCGGGCCGGGGGTGGGGGGATCCGCGGGCGGCTCGGCCACCGGCGTCGGCCCGACCGGTGCCCGCGGCCCGGGCCGGATCGGCGCCGGCGGCCGTCCCTCGCGCCCCGTCGCGAGCGGGTGGTGGGCCTACCTGGGCGGGGCCTTCGGGGCGATCTTCGTGTTCGCCACGCTCGTGGCGTCGCCGCGCCTGGGCGTTCCGGCTGAGGGATCCGCCGGGGAGCGGCGGGGGCCGGAGGCGCCCGCGCCGCTGGCCAGCGCGTCGATGCGCACCGCGACGGCCATCGCCTCGGCCTTGTCGGCGTCCCTCGCCGAGTCGGCCACGAACCAGGCCTCCCGGGCGAAGTAGGCCAGGCGCGCCGGCGCGTCCGCGCGCTCACGGCTCTCCTCGGCCTGCCGCTCCAGGTAGGCCAGGATCTCGCCGCACTCGTCGCTCGACCACCCGCCGCCCGAGGGTGCGTCGCGACGGTGCGTCAGGACCCACCACAGGACGCCCAGCAGCGGCAGCTTGATGAGCAGAAGGGCCGCCACCGTCCAGACGGCGAGCGTCGCCGGGCTCCCCGCGCCGGCCGCCAGGAGCGCCGCGAACATGCCGATCGCCAGCAGGACGACCCCGAGGACCGCGATCCCCAGGATGAGCGGGGTGCGCAGGTTGCCCTCGCGGTCCGAGAGCGCTCGCGCGATCGCCGACCGATGCGGACCGGCCTCTGCCGGGGCGGGGCTCACGGCCGGACGGTAGCAACCTCTTGGAGGCTTGCGGCCGATGGGGTGGGCGACCCCCCTCGTCGGATGGGGAGTTGTGGGGGCCCGGCGCCCCCCGGAGACTTCCCTCGTGGCTCCACGCCCACTCGGCAGCGGCTCGCGACCGCACCCGGCGATCGTGACCGGCCTTGCGGCCGTGCTGGGCCTCGTCCTGCCGGCGGCTGCCCAGGCGGGGCCGCTCTCGCGGGCGCTGGACAATCTCGCGGCGCACCAGGACCGCTTCGGCGGGGGCTTCTCCGTGGGCTCGGGGACCGATCCGAGCTATACGGCGTGGGCCACCCTGGCGGTGACCGCCGCGGGCGAGCGGCCAGCGCGCTGGCGCGCGGGGCACGCCTCGCTGCGCGAGGCGATCGCCCGCCCCCTGCGGACGCCCCTCCTGGGTGACATCGAGCGCACCGCCGTGGCCGCGAGCGCGGCGGGGCTCGACCCCCGCAGGGTGGGCGGGCGCAATCTCCTGCGCGAGGTGCTCGCGGCCCGGCACGCCGACGGCTCGATCGGCGACCGCCCCTCCACCACGGCCTGGGGCATCCTCGCGCTGCGGGCCGGCGGGCTGCCCCTGGACTCCCTCTCGGTGACGCGCGCGCGGAGCGCCCTCGAGCGCGAGCAGCGCCCGGACGGTGGGTGGTCCGCCGATGCCAGCCCGCTCGGGCGAGACCCGAACACCACCTCCGTCGCCATCCAGGCCCTGGTCGCCGCGGGGAGGACGCCGGGCCGCGCGAGCTCGCTGCGCCGGGCGCGCGAGTTCCTGCGCCGGGTGCAGAGCCCCGACGGCGGCTTCCCGGCCGTGGTGGGCGGCGAGAGCACGGCCCTGACGACGGCCTGGGTGACCGTCGCCCTGCGCACCCTCGGCGATCGGCCGGACCGCCCGCCCTGGAACCGGGGAGGCGGTCCGGTGCGGCTGCTGCGGCAGCTCCAGCTGCCCGACGGGGGCGTGCGGAACTCCCACGAGTCGCCGAGCGCCTCGGTGTGGGCCACCTCTCAGGCGGCGCTGGCGTTCGCGCCCGGGCCCCTCCCGCTGCGGCCGCGCGGCGGGCGCCAGACCCCGCCGAGGACCCCGAAGGCCGTCCTGCGCGAGCCCCGGGGGGGAGGCCTGGTGGTGCGCTATCGCGACGACCAGGGCGGCACCGGCGTCGACCCGGCCTCGGTGCGCGTGCGCGTGGGCGGGCGGGACGTGACCGCCGAGGCGCGCGTGACGGCGCGGATCCTGAAGCTCCCGCGGGGGGTGCCGGCCGGGCGCTCGACCGTGGCGCTCACGATCGCCGATCGCGCCGGAAACGCCCGCTCGGTGCTCTGGGAGGTCCGTCCCTGAGAGATCGTTAACAGGCGAAGGACCTTGCGGGCGCCGGGGCTCTTTGCCACACTCGGCTGGCACCCTGTCGAGCCATCCCCGTCCGAGAGGTCCCACGATGGTCACCCTCACCGCCGAGGCCAAGGACAAGCTCCGCTCGCTCATCGCCACCGAGGCCGAGCCCGGCGCCGGACTGCGCGTGCAGGTCGTCCCCGGAGGCTGCTCGGGGTTCGAGTACGACCTCTCCCTGAGCGCGCCGGAGGAGGGCGACGAGGTGGTCGAGAACGACGGCGTCCGCGTGATCGTGGACCGCTACAGCGTCCCCTACCTCCTCGGCGTGGAGCTCGACTACGAGGAGGGCTTCCAGGGCGCCGGGTTCCTCATCAACAACCCGAACGCCTCCGCCTCCTGCGGGTGCGGGAAGAGCTTCCAGGCCTAGGCCCCGCGGCCTGACCCGGCGGCTCAGCCGCCGTAGTCGGCCGTGATGACGGTGGTCTCGCAGCCGGCGCCCGTCGCCACGCCGAGGCCGGTCACGTGGAACCGCTTGGCCAGCAGGTTGGCGCGGTGTGGCGGGCTCTGCATCCAGAGCTTCACCGCCAGGCGCGCCGTGGAGCCGTCGCAGCCACCCAGCTCGACGAGGTTCTCGCCCATGGGGCGGTTCCGGGGGAAACCGGCCCGCTCGAGGCGGGTCCAGAAGGGCGAGCCGTCGCGGCTGTCGTGCGAGAGGAATCCCGCCTCGAGCAGGTAGCGGCTGTGGGCGCGTGCGGGGCGGGTCAACGTGTTCAGCATCCGGAGGGGCGCACGATCGTTGCGGGCCCGCGCCAGGTTCATCTCGCGGAGCACCGCCGATGCGAGGCTGGGGCCGTCCGTCTCGGCTGAGACCGGGGTGGGCGACCAGGCGGATCCCAGCGCGGCGATTGCGGCTCCCGCGAGCAGGGATCGGGCCATCCCGGCCCTGTGGGGGCTGCGTCCGTGCATCCTCTGCTTTCATCGACCGCACGGCTCGCGGGCTGTACCCCCAACCTGTGCCGTAGGTTTCGCGGCCGAGGATCCGGGTGGAGGAGCCGATGGCCCAGGCGGTGATCGCGAGCGCGGTGCGCACCCCGATCGGGGCGTTCACCGGCGCCCTGGCGGGCGTCCCCGCCACCGAGCTCGGAGCCATCGCCGTGGCCGAGGCGGTGCGGCGTGCCGCGATCGACCCCGAGCGGGTCGACGAGGTGCTGATGGGGAACGTGCTCCAGGCGGGTCTCGGCCAGAACCCGGCCCGTCAGGCCGCGCTGCGCGGCGGCCTTCCGGAGACCGTCCCCTGCACCACGATCAACAAGGTCTGCGGATCCGGCCTGAAGGCCGTGGCCCTGGCCGCCCAGGCGATCACGGCCGGCGAGGGCCGCGTGCTCGTGGCGGGCGGAATGGAGAACATGAGCGCATCGCCGCATCTCGTGTCCGGCATGCGCACCGGCCACCGGATGGGCGACGTGCCGCTCGTGGACTCCATGGTGCGCGACGGGCTCTGGTGCGCCTTCTGCGACACGCACATGGGGGTGACGGCCGAGAACGTGGCCGCCGAGGACGAGATCACCCGCGCTGAGCAGGACGCCTTCGCCCTGCGGAGCCAGCGGAGGGCCGCGGCGGCCCTCGACGCGGGCACCTTCGACGAGGAGATCGTCGGCGTCCCGGTGCCGCAGCGCCGGGGCGACCCGGTGATCGTGGACCGCGACGAGTTCCCACGGCCCGACACCACCGCCGAGCGGCTCGCGGCGCTCCGCCCCGCGTTCGATCCGCAGGGGACCGTCACCGCGGGGACCTCCTCGGGCATCAACGACGGCGCGGCCGCCCTGGTGGTGATGAGCGCCGAGGCCGCGCGCGAGGGGGGCGTGACGCCCATGGCGGTCGTGCGGGCGAGCGCGTCCGTGGGCGTGCCGCCCCGCGTGATGGGCCTGGGCCCGGTGGATGCCGTCAAGAGGGCGGTCGAGCGCGCGGGCGTGACGATCGCCGACATCGACCTCTTCGAGCTGAACGAGGCCTTCGCGGCGCAGTCGATCGCGGTCTGCCGGCGGCTCGGGCTCGACGAGGAGCGCGTCAACGTGCACGGTGGCGCTATCGCGCTGGGGCACCCCATCGGCGCGTCGGGGGCGCGCGTGCTGACCACGCTCCTTCACGAGATGGCCCGTCGCGACGCGCGCCTCGGGGTCGCCGCCCTCTGCATCGGCGGCGGGCCGGGGATCGCGATGGTGGTCGAGCGTCCCGAGGGCGCCCCCGGGGGATGAGCGGCGCGGAGCGCAGGGTGCTCTGGGCCCCGCCCCGCGGCGGCGTGTGGCTCCCGATCTGGTTCCTCGCCCGGCTCGTCTTCCGGCTCACGCTGCCCATCGCCCGGTTCCGGGTGGCGGGCCGGGGCCGGATCCCGCGGGAGGGAGGGGTGCTCGTGGTCTCCAACCACCTGGCCGACCTCGACCCCGTGTTCGTGGGCATGGCCTGCATCCCGCGCCGCGCCCAGTACATGGCCCTGGCCAAGCACTTCACCCGCTGGCCGCTGGCCACGGCGCTCTTCGGCCTCGGAGCGTTCCCGCTCCGGCCCGGCGGGGCCGACACCCGCGCCCTGCGCTACGCCCGCGACCAGCTGGCGGCCGGAAGGGTCGTGGTGATCTTCCCGGAGGGGGGCCCGAGCTGGGGGGAGCTGGGCGAGTTCCGGGAGGGCATGGGCCTGCTGGGCCTGGTCGAGGGTGTCCGAGTGGTGCCGGCGGCGATCTGGGGGGCCCACCGCGTGCTCCGAGGATGGCGCCCGGTGGGGCGGGGACCGGTGCTCGTGGCCTTCGGGCACCCGGTTCCGGTTCCCACCGAGGGGACGCGGCGCGAGCGCGCCGCCGAGCTCACCCGCCGTACCCGCGAGGCGGTGCGCGGGCTGCTCGACCCGATGGTGCGCGCGAGCCCGTGATCGCCCACCCTCCGCCGCCACCGGTCCTGTCGGCCCCGCCGGTGAGCTTCGGCCGCGTGGCCGTTCGCCTGGGCTCCGGGACGAGCGCCGTCCAGGTGCAGGCGGGCGGACGGCTGGGGCCGCGCGTGCGGGTGGCCCCGGGACCGCGGCGCGTGTCGCTGGCCGTGCCCGTCGGCGTCGAGCCGGTGCGCGTACGGGCGATCGGGTCCGGCGGGTCCCGCTGGTCGGCGACGGTGCGCGTGCGCGTCCTGCCCCGCTCGGCGCGGCGCGCCGGGCGCATCCCGGGGTTCGTCGATCCGCGCCTGCAGGGCGACGTCGACCGCCTGGTGGCCGGGATGCCCGCGATCTCCGGGGTCTACGTCCAGCACCTGCTGACCGGCTGCGGCGCGTCGTACAACGCGGACGCCCAGTTCCCCGCGGCCAGCACGCTGAAGGCCGCGATCCTGGTCGACGCGGTGCGGCGCGGCCGCGCCGGCCGTCTCGGGCCGGTCCTCGACCGCATGGTCATCGACTCCGACGACGTCGCCGCCAACTCCGCGCTGGCGGATCTCGGGGGCGGCTCCACCACCGCCGGAGCCGCGAGCGTCACCGACACCCTGGCCGACCTGGGGCTCTCCCGGTCCCTGGTGCGGCGCGGGTACCTCCTCGAGAGCCGCCGGCCGCTGCCGATCGAGACCTCGGCAAGCCCCGCCCTCTTCACCAACTTCATCACGACGCCCTACGAGCTGGCGCGGCTGATGGTGGCGGTGCACCGCGGCGCGGTGGGCCGGGGCGGGGTCGCGCGCCTCGGGATCGCGGCCCGGACCGCCCGCGCGGAGCTGCTGGCGCGCCTCCTCGACGTGCGCGACCGCACCAAGCTCGCCGCGGGGCTCCCCGCGTCCGTGCCGCTGGCGCACAAGACCGGCTACAACGAGCAGGTGAAGCACGACGGGGGGATCGTGTACCTGCGCAGCGGCCCGGTGGCCGTCGCGGCCATGACCTGGAGCGCCTCGGGGGTGGGGGACTACAGCGGCGACCGCTTCATCGCCGAGGTGGCCCGGGCCGCGCGGGCTCGGCTTGCGGGCGGGGGATCGTGCGAGGGCCTCCCGCTCCAGCCGCCATCGGCGACAAGCGGCACGGATCCACGGGCGCCAGGGGCGCCGCCGCGGTCGGCCCCCCAGGAGACGTTCCGACGGCGGCGTTCAAGCTCCAGCCGCCGTCGGTTACAAGCGGCACGGACGCCGCGGTAGGCCCCCCCGGCGACGTTCCGACGGCGGCGTTTGGGGCACCCGCGGAGTAGGGTGGGCCGGATGGGCGGCGTGACGGCGATCGGCTCCCCGGCGACGGTGCGCGCCACGCGCTACGTGACGCCCCTGCGCGAGGGCGGCTCGCTGCCAGCGCTGGTGGAGGCCGACGACGACGGGCTCTACGTCCTCAAGTTCCGCGGCGCCGGCCAGGGGCCGAAGGCGCTCGTGGCCGAGTTGATCGCGGGCGAGATCGGCCGGCGGCTGGGGCTGCTGGTCCCTGAGATCGCATTCATCGACCTCGATCCGGCGCTCGCCGGCGCCGAGCCCGACCCGGAGATCCAGGACCTGCTGCGGGCGAGCGCGGGCCTCAACCTGGGGCTCGACTTCCTGCCGGGATCGCTCGCCTTCGACCCCGCCGCCGGCTTTCCCGTGGACCCGGAGGTGGCGGCCGACGTCGTCTGGCTCGACGCGCTGGTGACCAACGTCGACCGCACCGCGCGGAATCCCAACCTGCTGGTGTGGCACGGGCGGCTGTGGCTGATCGACCACGGGGCGGCGCTCTACCAGCACCACCGCGACTGGCGGCTCGCCCCGCACGCCCGCTCGCCCTTCCCGGCCATCGCCGAGCACGTGCTGCTGCCCGCGGCCGGATCGATCCTGGAGGCCGACGCACGCCTGGCGCCGCGGCTCGACGCCGCCGCGCGCGAGGCCGTGGTGGGCCTGGTCCCCGACGAGTGGCTCGCCGCCGACGGCGAGGACGGGACCCCCGACGAGCGCCGCGGGGCATACCTCGACTACCTGGCGGCACGGCTCGAGGAGCCTCGGGCGTTCGCGGAGGAGGCGGAGAGTGCCCGAGCCGCGTAGCCCGTTCCAGTACGCGCTGCTGCGAGTGGTGCCGCGCATCGATCGCGGGGAGTGCATCAACGCCGGGGTGGTGCTCTTCGCGCCCACGCGGCCGTTCCTGGGAGCATTGGTCGCCCTGGACGCCGCGCGGCTCGGGGCCCTTGCGCCGGACGCCGACGCGGATGCTCTGCGGCGCCAGCTCGAGGGGATCGCGGCCGTGGCCGCCGGGGAGCCGGGGGCCGGGCCGATGGCCCGCCTGCCACCGAGCGGGCGATTCCACTGGCTGGTGTCGCCGAGCAGCACCTCGGTGCAGCCCTCCGCCGTCCATACCGGGCTCTGCGAGGATCCCGCGGCCATGCTGGAGGTCCTCTTCGAGCGCCTGGTGCGCACGTGAGCGACCCGGCGCTCGGCCGGCCCGTCCGCCGCGGCTAGCTCGGCCGCGTCTGCGCCCGCTGGGCCCGCAGGCGCAGCCGGCGGCCCTCCAGCAGGGTCCGCCAGTCGATCCGCACCAGCAGCCATAGGACCGCCGCGACGAGCGCCAGCCCGAGGGCGATCGGCCACGGGCCGGCGGCGTCCCTCAGCCGGTCGGGGATCTCGCCGGCGGCGGAGCCCACCAGGGCGACGCCGATCCCGTAGGTCACGGCGCGCCCCGCGAAGCAGGACGCCGCCACCAGGGCGAGGTTCACCCTCAGGATGCCGGCGGCGGTGTAGAGCGCCCCCGCGGGCGGAGGCGAGACGGCGAGCAGGACGGCGACTCCCGCCGTCGCGCGGGGACGGTGAAGCCGGGCCGCGAGGTAGTCGACGTTGGCCTGGACGGAGGGCCGCAGGACGCGCGGACCGAGCGCCCGCGCGGTCGCCGCGAGGGCGGTGCGGCCGATCGCGGCGCC
>JAXIPH010000255.1:0-6708 GCA_045403035.1 Thermoleophilia bacterium
GGAGTCGGGCCCCGCCGGCCCGAGGTCGGTGGTGGTCGCCTTCAGGGTGTCCACGATCTGCGGCGCGGTGAGCGTCGTGTTCGCCTGGTGGAGCAGGGCCGCGACGCCCGCCACGTGCGGGGCGGCCATCGAGGTGCCCGAATAGGAGAGGTAGCCCGTGCCGACGCTCGACGTGATGTCGACGCCGGGGGCGGCGATGTCCGGCTTCACGAAGGTGGTGCCCGACGCGGGGCCCGTGCCGTCCTGGTCGTCCCACACCACCGGGCCGCGCCCGGAGAAGGGGGCGACGGCGTTGTCCTCGTCGATGGCGCCCACGGCCAGGGACTCCGGGTAGGAGGCGGGGTTGCCGATGCTGCCGGTGTCGGGGCCGGAGTTGCCGGCGGCGAAGACCGGGACGATCCCCAGCTCCAGCCAGCGGCGCACCAGGGGACGGAACCAGGTGTCGTTGGCGCCCGGCGCCGCCCAGGAGTTGTTGACGACCGCGGGCTGGTCGGCGGTCGCCGGGTTGCCGTCGGGGTCGGTCATCCACTCGGCGGCGGCGATCAGGGAGCTCGCCGAGCCGGAGCCGTCCGTGTTCATCGCCTTGGCCACCACGAGGCGGGCCTGCGGGGCGACGCCGATGGCGGCTCCGCCGGCGCTGCCGCCCACGATCGTGCCGGCCGTGTGCGTGCCGTGCCCGTTGTCGTCGCGGGGGGTGGACGAGCTCCCCACGAAGTCGTGCCACGCGGCGATCTTCCCGACGAGGTCGGGGTTCTCCGCGGTCACGCCCGTGTCGATGGTTCCCACGGTCACGCCCGCGCCGAGCAGGCCGTACGTGGACCACACGGCGGGGACCTTCGAGGCGCCCAGGCCCCAGTCGCCGCTGCCGGCGTCCCCGAAGGGGGCGGCGGCGGTCTCGCCTCCGTCGGCGATGCGCACGACGGTGTCGAGGGAGACGTCGGCCACCTCGGGATCGCTCGCGACCGTCCGAATCTCCTCGGCCGTGCCCGAGAATGCCACCGCGTTGACGAGCCAGAAGCTCGTCACGGGGCCGTCCACCACGCCGGCGATGTCCTCCAGGCTCGCATCAGCCCGGCGCTGGAGCGCCTGGATCAGCGCGGCGCGGCGTCCCTCGTAACGGGCGTCCGGGACCTGGTCCGTGAACGTCGCGATCACGGCGATCTCACGTCCCGGTGCGGCCGACGCGAGTCGGGCGTCGAGCGCGGGGGAGACCGCGGCGTCGGCGCCGGACACGCCGGCGGCGAGAGCCAAGATGAAGCCGAGGGCGGCCAAGGGAGCCGCGCGGTGGCGTCCCTGCCGGCTCCCCGGGCTGACGAAGCTGCCCGAGCTCAATGGAGTCCATTCCGTGAGTTGCGCCCTGCACAGGGTTCATCGGCACTGCCGCGCGAACGCTTGACCCCCGCCGGGGCGCGCCGCCCGCCCGCCGCTACCATTCGGGGGATGCCCGTCTTCCTGTGCCCCCGCTGCGCCTATCGCGAGAGCAGCAGCGAGCGGAACGTGCGGCACCAGCCGCGCGGCTGCTCCCGCTGCGGCTTCGGGTTCGCCTTCGAGCTCCTCGAGGACTACTACGCCAGCCCCAAGACCGCTCTGATCGTGTGCGATCAGCAGCGGCGCATCCTGGTGGCGGGCCATGCCGCCTTCGCGGTCACGGGGTATCAGGAGGGCGACCTCATCGGCCACGAGGTCGCCGAGCGCCTGGGTCTCGGCGGCTACGCCGACAGCGACCCGGTGGAGACCAGCCTGGAGTGGGGCGTGCGGAAGCTGAACGTGGAGTGCACCTACCGGCCCAACGGGGCGTCCGACGACCTCCCGGCCACGGTGGACTTCTTCCCGGCCTACGACGACGACGGCGGGCTCCTGGTGGCGCTCACCCCGAAGTAGGCTGCCCGGGTGGGTGCCACCGGAACCCACCCCGGGAGGAGGAGCATGGAGAGGCGGCGGCTGGGCGGGACCGACCTCGAGCTGTCGGTCATCGGGCTGGGCACCTGGGCCTTCGGCGGCCGCTGGGGTGGAGCCGACGACGACGCCTCCCTGGCCACCTGCCACGCCGCCATCGACGCCGGGGTGAACTGGATCGACACGGCCGACATCTACGGCCAGGGCCGGGCCGAGCGGGTCGTCGGCCGGATCGCGCGCGAGCGGCGCGACGAGGTCCTCGTCGCCACCAAGGGCGGCGTGGCCTGGGAGCTGGAGCCCGCGTTCCGCATCTGGCGGGAGGCCTCCGGCGACTACCTGAGGATGGCCTGCGACCGCAGCCTCCAGGCACTGGGCCTGGACGAGATCGACCTCTACCAGGTCCACTGGCCGGTCGCCGGGGTGCCCCCCGAGGACACCGTCGGAGCGCTGCTCGACCTGCGCGAGGCGGGGAAGATCAGGGCGATCGGCGTTTCGAACTACGTCCGGTCCGACCTTCGGGCCGCCGCTGCGGTGGCGCCCATCGACTCCTACCAGCCGGGGTACCATGTGTTCCGGCGCGACATCGAGGGCGGCGAGCTGGCGTGGTGCGCCGAGCACGAGGTCGGTGTGATCGCCTACGGGCCGCTCGCGCACGGCCTCCTCACCGGCAAGATGTCCGCCGCGACCACCTTCCCGGACGACGACTGGCGCGGTCGCAGCGAGCTGTTCGTCGACGAGGCCTTCCCGCGCCGCGTGGAGGCGGTGGGGGAGCTGGAGGGGATCGCCCGGGAGGCCGGCCGCCCCGGGGGCGTCGCCGAGCTGGCGGTCGCGTGGGTGCTGCGCCGGCCCGAGGTGACGGCCGCGATCGTGGGTGCGCGCACGCCCGAGCAGGCCCTGCGCAACGCCGCGCTGGCCGGCGCTCCGCTCTCGCCCGACGAGGAGGCCGCCGTCGAGGAGGTGCTCGGACGCTATCCGGAGGCGTCGCGGCACTACGGGCACGGGGAGCCGGCCGACGTGGCCGAGGACGCCTAGTGGATTCGGCGGAGGAGACACCGCGGCCGGGACGCCGGCGCAGCGACGCCCGGCGGCCGCAACCGCTGCCCCTCGCTCCGACGCCGGGTGCCTTGGGCCCGCCCGACCCCCGGGGCGTGAGGGGATCCCTGCGCAACGCCCTGGAGACGGCCCGGCGCATGCGGCGGTCGGTGGTGCTGGTGTCGCTGGAGCTGGCGGCGTCGCACGGCGAGGGCGAGCTGGCGCGCCTGGCGACCCTGCTGCGGCGCACCGTGCGCGACACCGACGCCCTCTGGCGCGACGGGCAGCGCAGCCTGCTCCTCCTCCTGGCGGACATCGACGGGCCGGGCTCGGAGCCGGCGCTGGCCCGCATCCGGCTGCGCATGCGCAACGAGGGCCTGGGCACCGCGCTGATGGGCCGGGCGGCTCCGGCGCCGGGCGTCGGGGCGGAGGAGCTCCTGACCCTCGCGCGCGAGGACGCGCGGCCCGTCGAGCCGGGCGGGCGGTGAGCGCACGATGAGGGTGGTCGTGGTGGGCGCGACCGGGCTGATCGGCCGGCACGTGTGCGAGGCGCTGGTGGCCCGCGGCGACGCGGCGGTGGCCGTCTCACGCCGGGGGGGCGCGGGCATCGCCGGGGCCGAGGACGTCCGCTGGGACCCCGCCGAGGGGCCGCCGCCCGGCGACGTCCTGGACGGCGCCGACGCCGCGGTCAACCTGGCCGGCACCCCGCTGGCCGGCAGGCGCTGGAGCGCCGGCCGCAAGCGCGACATCCGCGCGAGCCGCGTGCTGACCACCCGGGCCCTGGTCGACGCGCTCGCCGCCGAGGGGCGCCCCCGGGTCCTGGTCAACGCCAGCGGCATCGACTACTACGGCCCGCGCGGCGAGGAGACGATCGACGAGACGGCCGGCGCCGGGTCCGGCTTCCTGGCCGAGACCGCCGTGGCCTGGGAGCGAGAGGCCGCCCGGGCGGCGGATCACGGGGTCCGTGTCGTGATGGTGCGCTCGGCCGCCGTCCTCTCCGCCGAGGGCGGCGCCCTCCCCACGATGGCGCGGCCGGTCAGGCTCTTCGCCGGCGGCCCGATCGGGGGCGGCCGGCAGTGGCTGCCGTGGATCCACCTCGACGACGAGGTGGGCCTCGTCCTGCTCGCGCTCGATCGGGGGGATCTCGCCGGGCCGCTCAACGCCACCAGCCCGGAGCCGCCCCGCCAGCGCGAGTTCGTGAAGGCCCTCGGCCGCGCTCTCCGCCGCCCCGCCGTCGTGCCGACGCCCGCGATCGTCCTGCGCGTGGCGTTTGGGGAGATGGCGACGCTGGTGCTCGACGGCCAGCGGGCCGTGCCCGGCGCGGCCCTCGCGGCCGGCTACGAGTTCCGCCACCCCGAGCTGGAGGGGGCCCTCCGGGCGATCTACGGCTGAGCGCCGTCCTCGGGGAAGAGGCGCTTCAGCTCGACGTCCAGCTTCAGCCAGCTCTCGCGCACGTAGGTGGTGGACACCTGATAGCGGGCGCCCGGAAGGCTGCGGGCCATCTTGACCTTGTCGGGATCACGCCGCTCCTCGAGAGCCTCGACGATCCCCTTGTACTCGGCGATCATCTGGGCCATCTCGAAGTGCTTCATCTGAAGGTCGTCGAGCATGGCGTAGACAAGGCCGAACGGGTCTCCGGAGGGTGTGCTCACGGGAGCCTCGAGGGTGGGGAGCAGGGCGGCGGCGATGCTACCGTACGGCCGTTCGCGGGGGATTAGCTCAGCTGGGAGAGCGCCGCCTTTGCAAGGCGGAGGTCGTCGGTTCGAACCCGTCATCCTCCATCGCTCGGAAAGCGTGAGAGCGCGCTTTCTGAGCGATATCTCGGGAGGTCGTCAGCTCCTCGGCATCCGGTGCCCTGGTGACGGGAGACGACACCCGGTTGGTCACGAAGTGGTCACGGTCGTGTCCCGTGCCGTCCCAGATTTCATGCGCTCGCAGGGGCGGAAGCCGGCCCGCGCAACGCTCTTCTCCCACGATGGGAAGTACAACGCGGATCGCGATCGTCGCTGACGTCCACGAGCGGGCGAGCGGGGTTCCTGATGCGCTCACGCGCCTCGGCGCCCTCGTCGAGGTGGCGTCGCTCCCCGCCGGCGACTACTCCGTCGGCGTGGAGACCGTCGTCGAGCGCAAGAGCGTCCTCGATCTCCACGGCGCCATTCTCAAGGGTCGATTCTGGGCGCAGCTCGGGAAGCTGAGGGCCGAATGCCAGTTTCCCTACTTGCTGGTCGAGGGCCGTGAACTGGATCGCGGTCCCTTGCACCCGAACTCGATCCGTGGGGCATGCCTTACCGCGATCGACCTGGGCATCGCGCTACTGCGGACCGAGGATCGCGATGACTCAGCGCGATGGCTTCACCGTCTCGCGGTTCGACGCCAGCGTGTCGAGCAGGCACCCGACCGACCCGCCTACGCGCAACATCCCAAAGTCTCGCCAGGAGCCGCCGCTGCCGAGGCCGCCCTCGCTGTCGTACCCGGGATCTCAGTTGTCTGCGCTCGCGCGCTCCTCGCGCGCTTCGGGAGTGTGAACGCGGTCCTCCAGGCGACCCTCGAGGATCTCCTCACGGTGCCGGGCATCGGATCCGAGCGGGCGCGGGCGCTGACACAGACTTTCACGCAACAGGTCGGAGCTCCGGGGCCCAGCACGGCGGGCGCCTTTCCCGCCGCGTCCCATCATCCTCCGGCGCCGACATGAGTCAGCCGGCGACGAGGATCCGTCGACTACGCCGGCGTCGGGGCGGCGTGCAGCTCGTTGGCTGGCACCTCGAAGTCCGGAGCCTCGTCTGCGGGCCAGTCGTCGACCCGGACGCGCACGATGCGGTGTCCTCGAAAGTCGCCGCGGTCCTCGACGACTACCGCGCTCACGATTCGGCCTCCGAGGCGGACACCGACTCGAGAGCCGATCTCCGGAATGAGCAAGTCAGTCATGACGACAGGATACGTCTACCACGGCGCTGTCCCTGTGACTGTGCGGACATGCTCCTTCACGACCGTATCGAGGGTTCGTGCGAGGCCCGTGCACGCGTCCCGCCAGCGGCGGGCCCACGCGAGTGTGAGGTCCGTTTCCGCGAGCAGGCTCCGCTGCTCGGTACTGAAGGAGAAGTCCTGATGGCCGATCGCGTTGCGCCACGTGTTCAGCTGGCGAAGCCGGTCCAGCCGTCCGTCGGTCCGTTTGTCGCGCATCCGCGCGACAGCCCAGACGTCAAGATCGAAGCGGGCGAAGTCGCGGTCGATCGTCTCGGGCCAGGCGTTGCCGCCGTCCAGGCTGCGCCGATCGGTGTACCAGCGACGAAGCATCGGTCGGTACGGCGTCGGGGCGGCGTCCACGAGGGCGTCGGCGGCCTCGGTGTGGAGATCACGACAGAAGAGCTGCGGGTGGGCCGCCACGTGCGCGACCATCGCAGCGTTCAACTCACGGGTGGCCCAGCGCCGGCCGCGACTTCCGCCAGCGACGCGCACATGCACCCCGAGCAGTTCGTCGAGACGCGTGGCGCTCTCGCCGACCTCCCAGCTCTCCAACGCGCGCGAGGGCACGGGTGGAGGGTATGCATCCTCACGGACGGCGCCCGCGGGCGCTAGGACCGTTCTTCGGCTCGGGGAGCGGGATTCCGGGGTACGGGGCCCTCACCGCGCTGCCCGGCCACTCTCCCGTCTCGTCCTCGGGGGATGGTGCGGGTCTCTGCCCCAACGCTGCGGACGAAGGGGAACTCCGCCGGCGCGCGGCGTCCCGCTCCCACTCACCAGCGATCCCATCATTCACCGCCGGTGCGCGCGGCGGCTGCC
>JAXIPH010000316.1:0-9255 GCA_045403035.1 Thermoleophilia bacterium
GGGCGCTCGCGCCCCTCGTGCCCGGGCCGATCACCGGCGGTGAGTAAGCTCGCCGCGTGCCCCCGCAGACCATCGAGGAGATCGTCGGGCTGCTGGAGGCCGCGCGGGTGGAGGCGGCTCCGCAGGGGCCCTACGTGCGCACCCCCGCCGAGAGCTACCGGCGGATGAGCCATGAGGTGCTGAGGCAGAGCCATGCACACGACGCGGTGGAGCGGCCGGACGCGGCGGCCCGGTACGAGCACGGCGCGACCGCCATGCACCTCTGGACGCGCCAGGGGCCGGGCGCAGCGTCCTGGGTGGCGCTCGTCTCCAGCGTCACCCGCACGGAGAAGGGCATCGTGCCGAACGCCGGCTACCGGGTGCTCACCGAGACCCCCGAGGAGGCGGCCGAGCTGGCGGGGGAGCCGAGCCGTGCCCTGGCGACCCTGCTCAGCCACCACGGGGTCTCGTACTACGACGGGCGGCAGCGGATCTACTTCACGCCGCAGCACCTGGTGAGCCTGCCGGGTCCCCTCGAGACGCTCGGGCCGGACGCCTTCGCCCGGGCGGTGGGTCTGGAGGAGCCGCCCGAGGGCTCCCAGGTGGCCGTCAACGTGGCGGTCTCCACGGGCAGGGACGGCACCACCCGGCTCTCGTGGCTCTTCGTCCTCGACCTCACCGCGTATGAGCGGGAGGCCCGGGCGCGCCGCCGCTGACGCTCGCCGCGGGCGAGGCGGCGATGTACGGTCGCGGCACATGTCGCCCGACCCAGACTGGGGGTGAATCGTGGCCGTAGACGTCCATCAGACGACCTCGAGCGCCGCGGAGACGGTCTTCGTGAACCGCTTCTGCGACGGGATCATCGGACCGAGCGCGGAGGTGATCGGCACGGTCCGGGACGGCGGTCACATCGTCGCCAACACCGCGCCGGGGTGCTGGGGGCCCATGATCACGCCCGCCATCAAGGGCGGCCACGAGGTCACGCTCCCGGTCGCCGTGGAGGGCGCCGAGGTCGGCGACGCGATCGTCATCCGGATCCGGGACATCACCGTGACCTCGCTCGCGACCGCGTCCGGCAACGACACGTTCGTGGAGGGCCGCTTCAACGGCGATCCCTACTGCGCCAAGGTCTGTCCGGGGTGCGGGACGCCGGACGAGGCGACGGTCGTCGAGGGCATCGGCCCGGACTGCGTCCGCTGCGCGGAGTGCGGGGCCCCGGCCGCCCCGTTCGCCTTCACGAACGGCTACACCATCGCCTTCGACGATGCGCGCGGCCTCGGGGTGACCGTCGATCGGGAGCAGGCCGAGCTGTTCGCCCGCGACGCCGCCCACGCCGCCGCGCTGCCCGAGGCGTCCATCCAGAACCCGATCCTGCTCTTCGCCCCCCACGATCTGGTCGGCGTGGCGGCCCGCCTCCGACCCTTCATGGGCCAGCTCGGGACGATGCCGGGCGTCGACCTGCCCGACTCCCACAACGCCGGCGACTTCGGCTCCTTCCTGTTGGGCGCCCCCCACGCGCGGGCCCTCACGCCCGAGCAGCTCGCGCTGCGCTCGGACGGCCACATGGACATCGACGCCGTGCGGCCGGGGGCGATCCTCGTCTGCCCGGTCCGGGTCCCGGGCGGCGGGGTCTACCTCGGCGACATGCACGCCCTGCAGGGGGACGGCGAGATCGCGGGGCACACCTGCGACGTCTCCGGCACCGTCACGTTGCAGGTCCACCTGCTGAAGGGCCTGGCCCTCGACGGGCCCGTGCTCCTGCCGGTACCGGAGGACCTGCCCTTCCTCGCCCGGCCGCTCTCGGCCGCCGAGCGGGCGCACGCCACCGCGCTCGCCGCGCGCAACGGGGTCGGCGCGATCGAGGAGTCGTTGCCGATCTCGGTGGTGGGCAGCGGACCCGACCTCAACTCGGCGACCGACAACGGGCTCGAGCGCGCCGCCGCGCTGCTCGGCATCTCCGTTCCGGAGGTCAAGAACCGGGCCACGATCACCGGCGCGATCGAGATCGGGCGCCACCCCGGCGTCGTGCAGGTCACCTTCCGGGCCCCGCTCTCGCTGCTCGAGCGCTGCTCCCTGGCCGGCCTCGTGCGGGAGCAGTACGGGGAGGTGACCTAACCCCCGGCCACCGGGGCCAGCACCGCCACCTGGTCGCCCTCGGCCAGCGGACGGGTGGCGTCCACGATCGTCCCGCCGATCGACACCGCCAGCCCCGGGGTGCCCGCCACGCCGGCCTGGTCCGCCAGGCTCCTCAACAGGTCGCTCACCCGAGCGTCGTCGGCCAGCTCGAGCTCCCTCCGCGGGCCGAGCAGGCTGGCCATGGGACCGTTGAGACGGACGCTCACCCTCATCGAGCCGTCTTGTAGCGGTTCCGTGCGGGGCCGGTCAACGTCGCGTTAGGGTTGGGGGGCGCGCGGGCGGCCCAGCCGCGGGTCGCGGGGCGCGCCCCCCGGGGACCCGACGACGATGACGACCGCTGACGCACTCGACCTGGGCCGGGCGTCCTACGCGCGGCGGGCGTGGGCCGACGCCTTCGCTCAGCTCTCGGCCGCGGACCGCGAGACCCCGCTCGAGCCGCGGGACCTCGAGCGCCTGGCGACCACCGCCTACCTCGTCGGGCGGGACGACCAGAGCGCGCGGCTCTGGGAGCGCGCCCATCACGAGCACCTGCGCCGGGGCGACGCCGAGCGGGCGGCTCGCTGCGCCTTCTGGCTGGCCTTCGGCATCCTCGGGGCCGGCGACTTCGCCCGCGGCGGCGGCTGGCTCGCTCGCGCCCGGCGACTCCTGGACGACGGCCGCAGGGACTGCGTGGAGCAGGGGTACCTGCTCTTCCCGGTCGGCCTGAGCGCCATCCTCGAGGGCGACCACGCCACCGCGTACGCCACCTTCGCGCAGGCCGCCGGGATCGGCGAGCGCTTCCGCGACCCGGACCTGGTCACCCTCGCCCGGCACGGCCAGGGCCGGGCCCTGATCCGGATGGGGAGGACCGCGGAGGGCATGGCGCTGCTCGACGAGGTGATGGTGGCGGTGACCAGCGGCGACGCCTCGCCGATCATCGTGGGCGACGTCTACTGCAGTGTGATCGAGGCGTGCCAGGAGAGCTTCGACCTGCGCCGGGCGCGGTCCTGGACGGCCGCGCTGGGCGACTGGTGCGCCTCGCAGCCGGACCTCGTCCCGTATCGCGGTCAGTGCCTCCTGCACCGCGCCGAGATCATGACCCTCGAGGGCGCCTGGCAGGACGCGATGGACGAGGCCCTGCAGGCCGGCCGGCGCCTGGCCGCCCGGCCCGGCACGCCGTCCCTGGGCGCGGCCTTCTACCAGCAGGCCGAGCTGCACCGCCTGTGCGGCGATTTCTCGCTGGCCGAGAAGGCGTACCGCGAGGCGAGTCGCGCGGGGCGCGAGCCCCAGCCCGGCCTGGCGCGGCTGCGGCTGGCCCAGGGCCGCATCGGGGACGCTCAGGCGGCGATCCGCCGCGTCGTCGAGGAGACGCAGGACCACCTGGGCCGCTCGCGCCTCCTCCCCGCGCACGTCGAGATCATGCTCGCCGCCAGGGACCTGACGACGGCGCGAACCGCCGCCGACGAGCTGTCGGGGCTCGCCGAGCGCCTCGATGCGCCCCTGCCGCGGGCGGTGGCGATGCTCGCGGAGGGCGCGGTGCTCCTCGCCGAGGACCGGGCGCGCGAGGCCCTGGGCGCGCTGCGCGGCGCCTGGACCGCCTGGCAGGAGCTCGGAGCCCCGTACGAGGCGGCCCGCGCCCGAGTCCTGCTCGGGCTGGCCTGCGCGCAGCTTGGGGACGAGGACTCGGCCGAGATGGAGCTCGACGCCGCGCGACGCGTCTTCGAGCGGCTCGGGGCGGCGCCCGACGTCGCCCGGGTGACGGCGCGGTCCGGGGGGGCATCCGCCGCCGCGGGCGGGCTCACCGCCCGCGAGGTCGAGGTGCTGCGCCTCGTGGCCGCCGGCAAGACCAACCGGCAGGTCGCCGCCGACCTCGTCTTGAGCGAGAAGACCGTGGCCCGCCACCTGAGCAACATCTTCGCCAAGCTCGGCCTGTCGAGCCGCTCGGCGGCCACGGCGTACGCCTACGAGCACGGCCTCGTCTAGCGACGCAGGACGCTCGGCGCGCCCTACACAGGACTACCCACGGCCGGCGCCGCATCGGTTGCGCGGTTCGCCCGATGCGCCGGCGGGACACCGCGACCTAGCGTCGAGCCGGAGATTCCCCCACGGCTCACGAGGGAGAGCGCGGATGCGGCACGTCACGCCGGACGGGACCGAGCTGTTCTACCGGGAGGACGGCGCCGGCGAGCCGGTCGTCCTGGTCCACGGAAGCTTGGGGCTCGAGCGGCGCCGGCCCGAGCTGTTTCGCAGCGTGTGCGGCCACGAGCCACCGCTCCTCGGGGCCGCCTCGGACGATGCGCGGCTGCGCCCGCTGCTCGATGAGATCCGGGGAAGGATCGGCGCGGTGGTCGCGCAGCTCCGGGCGGGAGACCACGAGGGCGGCGCGCGGCGGTTCGTGGAGGAGATCGCGCTCGGCCCGGGTGCGTGGGAGGCGCTGCCCCAGGAGGTCCGCCGCCTCGTCACCTCGAGGGTGCCGGGGTTCCTCGGTGACGTCGAGGACCCGGGGTGGGCCGACCTCCCGCTCGAGGTGGCGCCGGAGCCGCCGGGCTGTCCCGTGCTGGTGACGTGGGGCAGCGAGAGCCCCGCGTGGCTGCAGGAGGTCGCGGCCCTGGCGGCCGGGCGGACGGCCGGCGCGGTCGCGCAAACGCTCGTGGGCTGCGGACACCTGCCCCATGAGACCCATCCGGCGCGGTACGCGGGCGCCGTCGGCACGTTCATCGAGGAGGCGCGACCCGTGGTCGGGACGCGCCGGGACGACTGAGGAGGATGCGATGACCACCCAGCAGCACGACGAGACCAGGGCCGCATGGACCGAGATCGCGGGCGGCTACGACCGATTCGTCACCCCCACTCACATGGGGCTGGCCAACGAGGCCCTGCGCCGCGCGCGCGTGGGACCGGGGATGCGGTTCCTGGACGTGGCGTGCGGGAGCGGCGCCCTCAGCATCCCCGCGGCCCGTCTCGGCGCGCGGGTGACGGGCGCGGACCTGTCCCCCGACATGATCCAGCGGCTCACCGCCCGTGCCCGCGCGGAGGGGCTCCCCAACCTGGAGGGCCGTGTCATGGACGGCCACGCCCTCGAGTTCGAGGACGACTCCTTCGACGCGTCCGGGTCGCAGTTCGGGGTAATGCTCTTCCCGGACCTGCCGCGCGGCCTCAGCGAGCTCGCCCGCATCACCCGGTGGGGGGGACGCGTCGTCATCGTCGCCTACGGCCCGCCCAGCGAGGTCGAGTTCATCGTGCTGTTCCTCTCGGCCATGCAGGCCGTCGTCCCCGGCTTCACCGGGATCCCGACGGATCCCCCGCCACTGCCCTTCCAGGTGGCCGACCCGGACATCCTGCGGCGTCGGCTGGCCGGGGCAGGGCTGACGGACGTGCGCGTGGAGACGATCACCGAGACGCTGGAGTTCGTCTCGGGGCGCCAGATGTGGGACTGGGTGGTCAACAGCAACCCCATCGGAGCGATGCTGGTCGCCGACACGACGCCCGAGCAGGGGGACCGCGTGCGGCAGGCGCTCGACGAGATGTTGCGCGAGCGCTCGGGCGGGGACGGGCCGGCCGTCCTGACCAACCCGATCAACATCGGCATCGGCACCGCATGAGCCCCGAGGGCTCGTTTGCCCCGGGAGGCGCCTCGACGGTAGGGTCCGCGCCCGCCGTCGTCCCACCGCAAGCGAGGCCCCATGAGCGCGGCTCCGTCCCGACCCCTCGACCTCGATCGCCTTCGCCGGGCGGTCAACGGCGCGGTCGTCGGTCCCGACGACGGCGAGGCCTGGGACGGGGCCCGCCGGCCGTGGAGCGTGGGCGTCGACCAGCACCCCGCGGCCGTGGTCGAGGTGACCGACGCCGACGACGTGGCGGCCGCCATGGGGTTCGCCCGCGAGAACGGGCTCGGCGTCATGGCGCAGCCCACCGGACACGCGGCGACCTGGGATCTCCGCGACGTGGTGCTCCTGCGCACCGGGGCCATGGGAGCCG
This sequence comes from Thermoleophilia bacterium, assembly GCA_045403035.1. Taxonomy (GTDB): domain Bacteria; phylum Actinomycetota; class Thermoleophilia; order Miltoncostaeales; family Miltoncostaeaceae; genus CAVXDY01. The sequence goes on from JAXIPH010000316.1 coordinate 6,073, forward strand.
TGGACGTGGACGCCGGGGCCCGGCTCGCCCACGTGGGCGCCGGCGCCCGCTGGCGCGACGTGCAGGCCGCCGCCGAGGCGGAGGGCCTGGCCGGCCTGGTGGGGACCGCTCCCCACGTCTGCGTCGCGGGCTACCTGCTGGGCGGTGGGCTCAGCTGGATGGGGCGCCGCTACGGGCTCGCCGCCAACAGCGTGCGCGCCTTCGAGGTCGTGACGGCCGACGGGCGGCGCCTGCGGGCCGACGCCGAGAGCGAGCCGGATCTCTTCTGGGCGCTGAAGGGCGGCGGGGGCACCTACGCCATCGTGACCGGCCTCGAGATCGAGCTGCAGCCGGTGGCCGAGGTTTACGCCGGCAACCTCATCTGGCCCATGGCGCGCTCCGGCGAGGTGCTCCAGGCCTGGCGCGAGTGGGTGCAGCGCGTGCCCGACGAGCTCACCTCGCTCGCCCTGATGGTGCGGGTGCCGGCGCTCCCGACGGTGCCCGAGCCGATGCGGGGGCGGGAGCTGGTGGTGGTCGGCGCCTGCTTCACCGGGCCGCAGGCGACGGCCGCCGACCTCCTCGGCCCCCTGCGCGCGCTCGGGCCGGTCATGGACACCTTCGCCACCATGCCGCCCAGCGGACTCGGCGTCGTGCACATGGACCCGGAGGACCCGGTCCCGAGCCTCGGGACCACCGCCATGGTGGGCGAGCTGCCCGGCGAGGCCGTGGACCGGCTGGTCGAGGCCGCCGGCCCCGACTCCGGGGCGCCCCTCCTCTTCGCCGAGCTCCGTCACCTGGGCGGCGCGCTCGGGCGCCCGCACCCCAACGAGGGAGCCGCCGGGCACTTCGACGAGGCCTTCCTGCTGCACGCCTTGGGGGTCCCGATGGCGCCCGAGCACCCGGCGGCGATCGCGGCCGCCTGCGAGCGTCTGCAGTCCGCCATGGCGCCCTGGACCACGGGCCGCACCTTCCTCAACTTCGTGGAGGAGCGCGAGGCGATGCGCACCTCCTTCCCACCCGAGGTCCTGACCCGGCTCGCGGACGTGAAGCGGCGCTACGACCCCAAGGGGCTCATCCACTCCAGCCACACCCTGAAACCCGCCGGCTGAGGGTTCCCGGAGGCCTCCTCATATCCGGCGTGCGCGCCGTCGCAGCCGGTCACACAAGCGCAACGGGAATGTCATCACCACGGCGCGTGTGACCGGCAGGGTGGGGTGACATCGGGCCGGGCCCGCGTCAGAGGGTCCGGTGGACCGTCGAGCCCCCGAGGTGACCATGAAGCCGCGCTCCGTCCGCACCCTGCTCGTGCCCATCGCGACGGCCCTCGCCGCCTTCGCCGCCGCCGCCGCAATTGCCGTCGCCGGGTCCCCGGGCGCCAGGGGGCACGATCCCGCTCCCAAGCTGCGGGATCCCGTGAAGCCGCTGGTCCTGGGCCACCGCGGCGCGGCCGGCTACCGGCCCGAGCACACCCTGGCCTCGTACGAGCTCGCCGCGCGGATGGGCGCCGACTACATCGAGCCCGACCTCGTCCTCACCAAGGACGGGATCCTCGTCGCGCGCCACGAGCCCGAGATCGAGGACACGACCGACGTCGAGAGCCACCCCGAGTTCGCCGGCCGGCGTGCGACCAAGACGATCGACGGCGCGCCGTTCGAGGGGTTCTTCGTCGAGGACTTCACCCTTGCCGAGCTCAAGACCCTCCGGGCGACCGAGCGGCTGCCGCTGATCCGCCAGGAGAACACGCTCTATCGTGCAGCTCTTCGGCTCAACCGGACAGCCGGCCGACTTCACCGCCACGGGTGACCCGCGCACCTACGACGACCTCGCCAAGCCCGCGGCCCTTCGCGAGATCGCCACCTACGCCGACGGAATCGGCCCGAACAAGGAGCGCGTCATCCCGATCGTGGGCGGCGCTCTGGGGACGCCCACCTCGCTGGTGTCCGACGCCCACGCGGCCGGCCTGCAGGTCCACCCCTACACGTTCCGCAACGAGAACAACTTCCTGCCTCCGGCCCTGCGAACGCCCGCGGGCACGACGACGGCCCTGAGCGACTACGGGGACGCGTTCGCGGAGTACCGGGCCTATCTCCGGACCGGCATCGACGGTCTGTTCAGCGACAACGCCGACACCGCGGTGACCGCGCGGGCAGACTTCCTGCGCAAGCCGGGCGCCTGACCGGAACCGGCCGGGCGACGACCGGCGAACCGAGGCTGCGGGGTCCCTCGACCCCGCAGCCCCGCTGGCACCCCCGCGTCGGAAGGATGACCATGAGCAGCTCGACCATGCGCGCCGTGCGCTTCGCCGAGTTCGGCGAGCCGGTCGACGTCCTGACCACCGAGACGGCCCCGAGCCCGGTGGCGGGGGAGGGTGAGGTCCTCCTGCGCATGAGGGCGCGGCCCGTCAACCCCTCCGACCTCTCGATGCTGCGCGGGCGCTACGGCCAGCTCCCGCCGCTCCCCGCGACGCCTGGACTGGAGGGCATGGGCGTCGTCGAGTCTCTCGGGGCGGGCGTCTCGTCGGTGGCCGTCGGCCAGCGCGTGGTGCCCCTCGGCGCCAGCCCCGGGACCTGGGCCGAGCGCATCGTGGTGCCGGGCGCGCGCCTGGTGCCGGTGCCCGACGGGGTCTCCGACGAGGCGGCCGCCCAGCTGGTGGTCAACCCCCTGACCGCGTGGGTCATGGTGGTCGACGAGCTCGACCTGCAGCCGGGGGAGTGGCTGCTGCAGAACGCGGCGGGCTCGACGCTCGGCCGGGTGGTGCTTCAGCTCGCCCGGGCCCGCGGGTTTCGCACGATCACCGTGGTGCGACGCGCGGAGCAGGGCGAGGAGCTTCTCGCCCTGGGGGCCGACGAGGTCATCGTCAGCGAGCGCGACGACGTGGGGGAGCGCGTGCGGGAGATCACCGCGGGCGAGGGGGTGGCGAAGGCGATCGACGCGGTCGGCGGCGAGCTCGGCGGGCGGATGGCGGCCGCGCTGGCGCCCCGGGGAACGCTCATCACCTACGGCCGCCTGTCGCAGCAGGATTCCCTGCCGCTCGACACGCGCCTCAGATCTTCGCCGGCACCACCGTTCGCGGGTTCTGGCTCGCGCGCTGGTTCGGTGAGGTCCCGCCGCCCCAGGTGGCCCAGACCATCGGCACCGTCCTCGGCCTCCTGGCCGAGGGGGTCGTGGACCCGCCCGTCGAGGCCCGCTACGACCTCGCCGACG
>JAXIPH010000365.1:0-6155 GCA_045403035.1 Thermoleophilia bacterium
AGCCGGTGAGGACTGGTTGCGCGCCGAGGCGCGCGTGGGCTACCGGGCGCCCGCCATCATGGCCGCCTCCCGGTCGGCGATCGACGGCACCCTGGCCGAGATCGACCGCGACTCGGCCGGCGGCGACACCGATCGCACCGAGGCGGGCCTGCGCCGGCTTGCGGGCGTCGGGCCCGCCACCTCGGGGTTCCTGCTGCTCCTGCTGGGCCACTACGACCGCCCGTCGATCGACTCGGCGACGCTGCGGGTCGCCTCGCGCGAGTGGTTCGCCGGGCGTCGCCCCACCCCGCGCGAGGTGCTCCGGCGTGTGGCGCCGGCCGGGCGATACTCCGGGCTCGTCCTGGCCTGGTCGACGCTGCGCGCCTGGCAGCGCGAGATGGGGTTCAGCCGCTGAGCGCCCCGGCGGCCGGCCGGGCGACCCGCTCCAGCAGCGCGCGCCAGCGAGCGGCGCAGGCGTCCCAGGTCTGCTCGGCGGCCCACGTCGCGCCGGTGCCCCCCAGCATCTCGCGCAGCGCGGGGTCGGAGGCCAGCCGGGCGAGCTGGCGGGCGTAGCTCAGCGCGTCGCCGTAAAGCAGGCCGCCACCCGAGCGTGCCGTCTGCCCCGCGAGCACCTCGGACCGCATCGTGGCAAGCGTGGCCCGCCCGGCCCGCCAGGCCTCCAGGGCCACCAGCGAGAGGCTCTCGTGGGGCGAGGGCAGCACGACCGCCTCGCATGCGTCGAGCAGGTCCGCCCGGGTCTCATCGTCCACGAAGCCCGTGGTCACGACCCAGTCCGGCAGGCGCGGATCCCCCGCGGGCCGCCCGGCCAGCACCAGGCCCAGGGACCCGCCGTTGCGGCGGTAGCGCTCGTGCGCGCGCACGAGCGCGTCGACCCCCTTCGCCACGTCCACCCGCCCCAGGTAGAGCGCGAAACGCGCAGGCAGCGACCGGCCGGCGCGCGCGCGGGAGCCGTCGCCGGGCGGGGCCGGGTCGAGCCCGGCGCCCACCACCGCCTCGGGCCGCCCCCCCACGCCGTGCAGGTCGTCCACGAGCCGGCGCTCCTCGGGGGTCATGAAGGCCAGGCCCGCCGCGGACCGCACCAGGCCGCGGGTGAGGCCGAAGCGCAGCATGGGCTCGTCGTGGGCCAGCGGCGCCAGCACCGCCCGGTCGGCGACCAGCGGCATCGCCAGCTGGGTGGTGGCGTAGAGGTAGGTGAAGAGCACGACCGCGCCGGCACGGCCGTCCTCCTGGCCCAGCGCCTTCAGCAGCCCGGGCGCGACCGGCCCCTGGGCGAGCGCCCAGGCGCCCTCGTCGCCGGCGTCGCCCGCGCCCAGCGCGAGGCGCCGCACCAGCTCGGCCGATCGGCGCGGGTCGGGAGGATCGGCCGCGAAGCGGCGCACCACCACCGCTCCGTCGCGCTCCGTGCCCGGCGCGTAGTACGGCTCCCAGGTGAGGTAGTCGCGCGCGGTGGTCGTCAGCACCGTCACCTGGTCGCCGCGCTCGGCCAGCGCCCGGGCCGTCGAGCGGCAGAGGGCCTCCGCGCCTCCGGCCACCTCGGCGCCGTACCGCTGCACCACGAACGAGAGCCGCATTCGCCCGGATCAGCCGCCGGGGCGGGCGCGCTCCCGCTCGAGCTCGGCCACCCGCTTCTCGAGGCGCTCCAGCTCGGCGCGCTGGCGGTGACGGTCGCGCTCGAGCTGCGCGAGCAGATCGGCCATCGCGGGGGTGATCAGGCGCAGAACGGCGCGGCGGACGGCCGACACGAGGCCACCCGCGGGTCCGCGGCGCGCCGAGGGGGCGGGATCCGCCAGGCGCAGCGGCGGCAGCGGCGGATCGCCCGCCGCGCGGCGCAGCCGCAGGAGCAGCTCGTCGGGGTCGGGGTCGCCCGGGGGCGGCCCGTCGGGGTCGGTGCTCAGTAGGCCCCCCGGCGACGCAGGACCACCAGGATCGTGCGCGCCAGGATCGTGAGGTCGAGCCAGATCGACCAGGTCTCGATGTAGTAGAAGTCGAGCCGCACCAGCTCGTTGAACGACAGGTCGCTGCGCCCGCTCACCTGCCACAGGCCGGTGAGGCCCGGAAGCACCAGGTAGCGCTTCTTGTGCAGGTCGTCGAGGCGCTCGTAGTCGCGCAGCGGCAGCGGCCGGGGGCCGACCAGCGACATCTCGCCGCGCAGGACGTTCCAGAGCTGGGGAAGCTCGTCGAGCGAGAAGCGCCGCAGGAACCGCCCGACCCGCGTGACGCGCGGGTCCTCACGCATCTTGAACAGCGCCCCGTCGGCCTCATTGTGCTCCTCCAGGTCCCCCTGCTCGCCCTCCGCGCCCACGCGCATCGTGCGGAGCTTCAGGCAGCTGAACTGCGACTCCTCCACGCCCACCCGGCGCGAGCGGTGGATCACCGGGCCCCCGTCCTCCAGCCGGATGGCCAGCGCCGCGGCGCCCAGGATGGGCGCGACCAGGATCCCGAGCAGCGACCCCATCACGAGGTCGAACGCGCGCTTGGCCATGAACGCCGTGCCCCCGAGCACCGGCGGGTGGAGGTCGAACAGCGGGAGCCCGGGCGCGGGGACGGCCTGGAGCGAGTGCGACAGCAGCTCCGCGGTGGTGGGGGCGAGCCGCACCGGCAGCCCGCGCCGGCGGCAGAGGTCGAGCAGCTCGATCACGGGCGCGTCGTCCCCGGCCCAGCCGGTCAGGATGACCTCGTCCACCTGCGCCGGGTCGAGCGCGCGGCGCAGCTCGGCGGCGAGGCCCGTGGCGCCCTCCTGGCTCATGCCGGCCGAGAGCTGCTGGCGTCCCACCACCCGGTAGGGCACCCCGCGGCGGCTCTCCGAGCGCTCGAGGCTCTCGGCGATCGTCGCGACCAGGTTGGGCGCGCCCACGAGCAGCGCGCGGCGCTCGAAGCGAAGCGCGTCGAGGGCCAGCCCCGTCACGCTCTCGTAGCTGGCCCGCAGCGCGATCACCGTGACGGTGATCAGGATCCACGACGAGTAGAAGATGTAGTAGGTCTCGAAGCGCCACCCGGCCAGCAGCACCACCCCGAGCACCAGCACCGTGGCGAGGGTCACCGACGACACGATCACCGCCGTGCCCCCGCGCACCTCGCGCGGCCCGTACAGCCGGTTCTTGGCGAAGATCAGGATCATGGTGGCCGCGGCCACCGGCAGCGCCTTCTGCTCCACCGCCCAGATCGCGCCCGGGTCGACCGGATCGCCCTGCAGGACCAGCTTCAACGCCAGGGCCGCGTAGATCCCCACGAAGCAGGCGGTCAGGTCGATCGCCACGAGGATGATCAGCGACAGCAGCCGGCGCACGGCGGCCGAGCCGGCGGGACCCACCAGCAGGGGTACGAAGCGCGCGTCGCGGCGCGCCGGCCGCCGCTCGTCCGGGGCGACGGGCGGCAGCGGGCCGGCCGGGGGGCGCGTGGGGCTCGTGGTCACGGGCTCACCGCCACCCGAAACGGGTTCCCCACCCGAACCGCGCCCCCTTCCCGCGCCCTCCACACGGCGCGGTAGCTCCCGGTGGCGGGCGGGCTCACCACGGCGGCGAAGCTGCCGTCCGGACCGGGCGCCGCGGTGGCGGCCGGGACCCATCCTCCGCGCTCACGACGCTCGACCGTCACCGCCCCCGCCGATGGGCCCGCCGCGCGCACCTGGCCGACCACCCTCACGGGATCGCCGGGCGCGGCCGGCGCCCATTTGGTCGGCGCCGCCGGGAGGGAGAAGGCCGTGGCCGAGGGCTTCGGGCTGCCGTCGCGGCGAAGCAGCCCGGACCGCCAGGCCGGATCGTCCTGCAGCAGGTACCAGCTCACCAGCTCGACCCTGGGCGCCGCACGCACCCGCCGGTAGGCGTCGGACAGTAGGCGGGCCTGCTCCGCCTCGCTGAAGCTCAGCGGGTACTCCGGCGTGGCCGCGGTCGCGAAGCCGATCTCGCTCAGCCACACCGGCCGGTCGCGCAGGTAGCCGGCGTCCAGCACGGCCCGAAGGCGGTCGAGCCCGTAGAGGTCGATGTACGACGCCTGCGCCGGGGTGCTCTCGCGCGGCGGGGTGAGCGGATAGGGGTGGTGTGACACCGCGTCCATGGGGGGGCGGACCCCGGGCTCCGACAGCGCCTCGAGGAAGGCGCCCGGGGGCACCCGATCGTCGCGGTCGTTCGGACAGCTCTGCGGGCAGCGATCGCCCACCGGGGCCGTGACCGCGCCCCCCACGCGCGCCGACGGCTGCACCCGGTGGATCTCGCGGTACACCGATCGCAGGATGCGCGAGTAGTAGCGCGGCGAGACCGCCGTCCACCGCCCGTCACGCCGCGCGTACTGCGGCCGCAGGAAGAGCGGCAGGTTGGGCTCGTTCCACGCCTCCCAGAGGCGCACACCGCGCGGTCCGTAGCGCCGCGCCGCGGCCGCCGCAAACCGGCCGACATCGGCCGGATCCCGCGGGCGGACGGCGGAAGCCGGGAAGCGCCCGCCGACGGAGACCGACGGGTCGGCGGCCCATCGGGGCGTTCCCCAGATGGTCATCATCACGCTCATCCCGTGCCGGTTTGCCGCGCGCACCACGCGATCGTACTGCCGCCAGTCGTACGCTGCGTCACCCGGCCGGCGCGGATCGGCCGGACGCCGCCTCGCCACCCGGTCCCAGCGCAGGTCCACGCGCACCAGAGTGGCCCCGAGCTCGGCCATCCGGCGCATCCGGGGCTCGGGGTCGACCGCGGGGTCGGCCAGGCGGGCATCCTGGATCCCCGCCACGGGCGAGACGCCGGGCGGAGGGGCAGGCGCCGCGCGCTCGCCCGCGTCGCCGCACCCGGTCGCCAGGGAGAGCGTGACCGCGGCCGCAAGGACCGCCATGACGGTGGTGCGCCAGGCCGGCCCCCGGCTCCTCACGGGCTCGCGCGCGGCCTACCCGGGCCGGCGCAGACGCAGATAGACCACCCCGTGCTCGCCCGGAGCCAGGGCGCCGGGTCCGGGGATGGTGGCGAAATTGCGCACACAGGCCAGGGGTAGCAGCCCCCCCGCCAGAAACGACCACGGTCGGGCCGCGAAGAACCGCTCGTGCACAGGTCGCCGCTCGCGCACGTACTCGCGCGCCTCCTCGCGCCAGGGCAGCTCCAGAAGGCGTTCGCGCAGGGTCTCCTCGGTGTAGTGGCGCTCGAAGAAGGCGCCTTCGCCTCCGTCGTCGGCGGCCTCACTCGCATCCCCGTAGACCGGGCTCTCGGTGCGGATCTCGCGCGGGTGGGCGGCCACGTTGGTGGTGAGGTGCAGGACCCCGCCCGGCCGGAGCACTCGCCAGATCTCCGCCATCGCCCGGCCGTCGCCGTCTCCCGGCACGTGCTCGATCACCGAGACGCACGCCACCGCGTCGAACGACGCGTCCTCGAACGAGAGCGCCCGCGCGTCCTCCACGCGCAGGTCGAGCGCGGGGTCGAGCGCGCGCCAGCGGGCGATCTCCTCGGCGAGGAGATCGACCGCCACCCACCGCCCCGGCCCCTCACTCTGAAGCAGGCTCGCCAGCAGCTTGGGGCTCGACACGTCGAGGCAGTCCCCGTCGAACGGCTCGCCCGCCACCCGAGCCAGCTCGTAGTAGCGCCAGGGCTCCAGGGGGACGAGCAGCCGGTAGAGGCCGGCTCGCGGATGCGGCCACGACGCGCGCCGCGCGCCGCGCGCCGCCCACGCCGCCCCGAGCCGGTAGCTGTGGGCGAGCAGCCGGCGCCAGGCCGGCCGACGCCCCCCCGGAGTCATCGGCGGAGGGCCTGCCGGTAGACGTCGCGGGTGGCGGTGGCCGCAGCCGTCCACGAATAGCGCGCCGCCTCTTCCCGACCCGCCTCCCCGCGCTCCCGCAGGGCCTCCCGGTCGGCCAGGACCTCCCGGAGCGCCTCGGCGACGCCCTCGGGCGAGACGTCGTCGAGGAAGATCGCCGTGTTCCCGCCCACCTCCACCAGGGCCGAGTTGCGGGCGCAGAGCACCGGGCACCCGTGCGCCATCGCCTCGACCACCGGGAGCCCGAAGCCCTCGTACGCCGACGGATAGACCAGGAGCGTGGCCCGCCGGTAGAGGTCGAACAGCTCCTCGCGTCGCACGAAGCCCCGGACCTCGCAGCCGGGGCCCGCCGCCTCGCGCACGCGATCCTCGTCCCCGCCCGGTCCCCCGACCACGATCAGCCGGCAGGGCGGCGGATCCGGGGGGGCGCT
>JAXIPH010000047.1:0-8011 GCA_045403035.1 Thermoleophilia bacterium
CGGCGCCGAGCGCGACTACCTCGTGGAGCATCTGAGGGAACTCCTAGACCGCCAGACCGACGCCGTGCTCGAAGAGGTTGGGCTCGCCCTGGATCCGCAGGAACTCGAGCGCTATCGCCAGGTGCTGAAACGTGCGCGCGCTGACGGCGTTGAGGCCGCATACCGGGACCTTTCGGTCGAGGGCGGGGAGTAGAAAGAAAGTTCCCGGCCACCCAAGGCCAGTTCCCCAGACCGGCTGACGGTGGTCACAACGGCAGCGAGCGGCGCTCCGACTCCGGGGCTGTCGCGGGCATCGTCCCATGGCGGGCCAGCTCGACAATGCGATCCACGACGCCCCGGGCGCGAGCCCGACCCCACCGAGGAGGACCCATGCGTGTCCGACCGCGTGTCTGGGCGCCGCTGGGTCGCTCATCTCCACCGGCATGACCACGCCCGCCACGCCCGGCAACCGGACCTGGACATTCCGGCTGCGCAATCAGAGCGACCGCCCGCTGTCGATCACCCTCACCATCGTCTGGAGGAGGATCGCGAGCGCCGGTTACGGCGCGAGGTAAAGATCCGCCCGCGGGTCGCGGTATCGTTCACATATGGCGAAGGAGATCGCGGACCTCGGGCTCGAGTTCGGCACCGGTCGCCCCGAGCTCGACCAGCTCATCGGGGAGGTGGCCGAGCGCCACCCGGAGGTCGACGGGGACGCCCTGCGGCGCGCGTTCGCGTTCGCCGAGGAGCGCCATCGCGCCCAGCTGCGGTACTCGGGCGAGCCGTTCATCACCCACCCCCTCGGGTGCGCGCTCATCTGCGCGGGGCTCGGCCTCGACGGGACGGCCGTCATCGCGGCGCTGCTGCACGACACGGTCGAGGACACCGACGCCACCATCGAGGACATCGAGCGCGAGTTCGGTGGCGAGGTCGCGGCGCTGGTGGACGGGGTCACCAAGCTGTCGAAGCTCCACTTCGACAGCCAGGAGGAGCACCAGGCCGAGAACTACCGCAAGCTGATCGTCTCGATGTCGAGCGACATCCGGGTCCTGATCGTGAAGCTGGCCGACCGGCTCCACAACATGCGCACGCTCGCCTACATGACCAAGCACAAGCAGATCCAGAAGGCCAAGGAGACGCTCGAGGTCTACGCGCCGCTCGCGCACCGGCTGGGCATCAACTCGCTCAAGTGGGAGCTCGAGGACCTGGCCTTCAGCACCCTGCACCCGAAGCGGTTCGGCGAGATCCAGCAGATGGTCAACCAGCGCCGGCCCGACCGCGAGCAGTTCATCCAGGAGGCCGGGAGCATCCTCGGGCGCGAGCTCGAGGCGGTGGGCATCACCGGCGTCGAGATCACCGGCCGGGCGAAGCACTTCTATTCGATCTACGAGAAGATGACCAGCAAGGGCAAGGAGTTCAACGAGATCTACGACCTCACCGCGATGCGGGTGCTCGTGGACTCGGTGAAGGACTGCTACGGGGCGGTCGGCATCGTCCACTCGCTCTGGAAGCCGCTGCCCGGGCGCTTCAAGGACTTCGTGGCGATGCCCAAGCCCAACATGTACCAGAGCCTGCACACCACGGTGCTCGGGCCCGAGGGCAAGCCGCTCGAGATCCAGATCCGTACCCACGCGATGCACCGGACCGCCGAGTTCGGCGTCGCCGCCCACTGGGTCTACAAGTCCGGCGGCGGACGCGATCAGCCGGCATGGGTCTCGCGGATGATGGACTGGCAGAGCGAGACGCGGGACCCGGCCGAGTTCATGGAGGCGCTGCGCTCGGATCTCTATTCCGACGAGGTCTTCGTCTTCACTCCGAAGGGCGAGGTGCGCGACCTGCCGGCCGGCTCGACGCCCCTCGACTTCGCCTACGACGTGCACACCGACGTCGGGCACCGCTGCGTGGGCGCCAAGGTCAACGGCCGCATCGTGCCGCTCACCTACACGCTCCAGTCGGGCGACTTCGTCGAGATCCTGACCTCGAAGGCTGCGCGGGCCCCGTCGCGCGACTGGCTCACGCTGGTCAAGACCACCAAGGCCCGCTCCAAGATCAGCCAGTTCTTCCGCCGCGAGCGCCGGGAGGACGCCGAGCACCAGGGCCGGGAGGCCCTGCAGGACCAGCTCCGCAAGGCGGGCCTGCCGAGCCAGCGCGTCGTCGGCTCCCCGCTGCTCCTCGAGGTCATGAAGGAGATGGGCTTCAGGAAGGCGGAAGAGTTCTACATCTCGCTCGGCCTCGGGAAGACCCCGGTCCAGACCGTGGTCAACAAGATCCTCCACCGCCTGAAGACCGGGCAGTCCGTGGCCGACGACGCGCCGGTGGCGCCCGACTCGCGCGTCCGCCGCACGCCGTCGGCGACCGCGTCGAGCGACCTCGGCATCCAGATCGAGGGCGTCGCCGACGTCCTCGTGCGCCTGGCCAAGTGCTGCAAGCCGGTGCCGGGCGACGCCATCCTCGGCTACATCTCCCTGGGCCGGGGCATCACGATCCACCGCGAGGACTGCCCCAACGCGCGCGCGCTGAAGCGGAACCCCGAGCGGTTCACGCCGGTCTCCTGGGGCGGGGTCAACCAGCAGTCCTTTCGAGTAGAGATCGCCGTCGACGCCTGGGATCGTCCCCGCCTGCTGGAGGACCTCTCGCGGGCGTTCGCCGAGAACGGGGTCAACATCGTGTCGGCGAACTGCGCGATGGAGGACCAGATGGTCCATGACCGCTTCACGGTCGAGGTGGGGGACCTGGAGACGCTGAGGGCGTCGATCCAGGCGCTCCGCCACGTGGACCAGGTCTTCGACGCCTACCGGGTGACGCCGGGCTCCTAGCGCGCGCCGGCGGGTCGTGACCGGCGGGCCAAGGGGGCGCCCTGGCCACCTGCTACGGTGCCTCGCCGATGGAATGGCTCGACCTCGTCGCACCGTCAGCCGCCATCCTGGGACTCTTCGCCGCGGTCGCCCTGATCATCGTGGCGGTTCGGCAGGGTCGCGCGATCCGGCGGCTCGAGGAGCGGCTCGCTCGTCAGGGCGAGGCCGCGACCCCGGCGCCCCTGCAGCGGATCGCCGAGCTCCAGGCGCGCCAGAAGGTCAGCTCGGGCGCCCCGAGCCTGGAGCGTCAGCTGCGGATGGTGGGCGTGATCGTGATCGTCGCGCTCGTCATCGTTCTGGCCATCGGAGGCATCTGGTACCTGTTCGTGCGCGACGACGGCGGATCCGGCGCGACCGCCACGGAGCCCGCCGCGGCCACCACCGCGTCGACCGGCACGGCGGCCAACCCACCCGATCCGGTGGACACCACGCTGGTGCCGAGCGAGGTGCCGCCGCTGGACGACCCGAGCCAGTACACGATCGCCGTCTTCAACGCGAGCGGCATCACGGGCGTGGCCCGCACGGTGGTCGCGCCCGCCCTCCAGAACGAGGGCTTCCAGGTCCCCACCAACCTGGTCGCCAATCCGCCCGACGGCGCCACCGACCGACCCGAGTCCGTGGTCATGTGGTCGAAGGGCAACAAGCGGGTCGCGTGGAACGTGGCCAAGATCCTCGGCATCAAGCGCGCGCCCCCGATCGACGGCTACACGCCCGAGCAGGTGGGGAACGCGGACGCCGTGGTGCTGGTGGGCAAGGACCTCGCCCCGGCGACGAGCGGCACCCCCTGACGCTCGTTGCGGGGTCCCGGGCCCCGTCGGTTTGCCAGCGCCCGATGGCGGGAGTACGGTCCAGCGAAGCATCGTGCCGATCGGCACGAATCGAAAGGGGGGCCGTACACTGACCATGTACTCGGGCTCCGACGCATCCCAGGCGCGCGCCGAGGTCCGGCGCCTTCACCTCTCCCGGCACCTGGTGTACTCGTGCCGCTTCTGCCGTGAGGCGGTGCGCGTGCTGAGCGCCGCCTATCTTCCCGAGGAGTGCCCCACGTGCGGGGCGTCCACCTGGGAGGAGGAGGGACGCTGCGGGAACTGGGCCGGCTGCGAGGGGGTCCGACGGCGCGGCCTGCGCTCCCGGGCCCATTGCCAGCTCTGCGGATACAGCGTCTGGACCCTGGTGGGCGACCGGTCCTGAGCTAGGCCGGCGTCGGAGGCGCGTCCGGGGGCGGGGGCCCATGACCCCCGCCCCCGGGCGTCTCGATGCCGAGGACGTCCCCGGCTCGGACGAAGCCACGCCACTTGGCCGGCAGCGTCTCCTCGTTCAAGGAGGTGCGGCCCGCGGACCCGTCCTCGCCGCCCGCCCGGCCCGCCGGCGCCCGGCGCCGGCGCTCGGCGATGACCGAGGCCTCCGCGTCGACCAGCAGGCGGATGCGCCGCTCCACGCCGTCGCCGCCGCGGTGGCGCCCCGCTCCGCCCGAGCCCCGCCGCAGCCGGTAGGCCTCCACGCGCAGGGGGTAGGCCGTCTCGAGGGCCTCGATCGGCGTGTTGAGGGTGTTGCTCATGGCCACGTGCACCCCCGAGGGGCCGTCGGCGCGCGAGGAGGCCCCCTGCCCGCCGCCCAGCGTCTCGTAGTAGGTGAACCCGGCCCGCCCGAGGGTGAGGTTGTTCATCGTGCCCTGCCCCTGGGCGGGGACGTCGATCGCTGCTCCCAGGGCCGCGGTGACGGCATCGACGATGCGGCTGGAGGTCTCGACGTTCCCGCCCGCGACGGCGGCCGGCGGGCGGGCGTTGACCAGCGTGCCCTCGGGCGCCCGCACCTCCACCGGGGCGAAGGCGCCCGCCGAGGCGGGGATGTCCGGATCGGTCACGCAGCGCACCACGAAGTAGACCGCCGAGCGCGTGACGGCCGGCGGGCAGTTGCAGTTGCCGGGGCCCTGCGCGTCGGTTCCGGCGAAGTCGACGACCATACGGTCGCCGGCGATCGTCACGGCGACCCGGATCCAGAGGTCGTCCTCCGTGACGCCGTCGCCCTCCAGCGCCTCGGCCGCCTCGTACCGGCCGTCCGGCATCTCGGAGATCGCGGCTCGGGTGCGGCGCTCGGCGTAGTCCAGCAGCGCCCCGAAGGCCTCGCGCACGCGGGCCGTCCCGTGGCGCGCGGCGACCTCCGCCAGCCGCCGCTCGGCCAGACGATGGGCGGCGAGCTGGGCGCGCAGGTCGCCCTCGCGCTCGCCGGGCGTGCGGCTGTTCGCGAGCACGAGGTCGATCACGTCGGGCAGCGGCGCGCCGTCGCGCACGATGCGCACCGGCGGGATCACCAGGCCCTCCTGCAGCAGCTCGCGCGCTCCGGCGGGCATGCTGCCGGGCGCCATCCCGCCCACGTCGGCGTGGTGGGCGCGGGTGACCGCGTAGGCGGCGGTGTCACCGTCCAGCGCCAGCGCCGAGATCATCGTGAGGTCCGGCAGGTGGGTGCCGCCCCGGTAGGGGTCGTTGACCAGCCAGACCTCTCCGGGCGCCGCCCCGCGCTCGCGGGCGGCGGCCACGGCCTCGGGCATCGCGCCCAGGTGGACGGGGATCGAGGCCGACTGCACCACCATGCGGCCGTCGCCGTCGAAGATCGCGGTGCTGCAGTCGCGCCGCTCCACGATGTTCGGGCTGAAGGCGCTGCGCACCAGGGCCGCCTCCATCTCCTCGGCCACCGCGCGCAGGGCGTTGGCCATCACCTGGAGCGTCACGGGGTCCATCAGGAGTGGCGCTCCATCACGATCGCACCGACGGCGTCCGTGCGCGCGCTCCAGCCCTCGCCCACCCAGCAGGTGGCGCCCTCCATGGGGATGACGGCCGGTCCGCCCACGGGCTCGCCGGGCTCGCCCGCGGGGAGGTCCGGCGGCGAGCCGGGCAGCTCGGCGGCCAGGCGCAGGGTCACGGCCTCGACCGGGCGCCCGGGATCCGCGTCGCCGTAACGGGCCCGATGGGCCTCGTGGAAGGCGACGGCCAGCTCCTCGTCGGGCCGCCCCGGGTCCCAATCGACCGTCAGGGAGTGGCTCTGCCCGATGTAACGGCAGTCGGCCGACGCCCGGTGCAGGGCTCCCGGAAGCTCGCGGTGAGCGCGTTCGGCCAGGGGGGAGAGGAGGGGTCCGAGCGGCGTCTCGCCGCCCACGCGCGCGAGCACGGTCTGCACGTGGTCGCGCCGCTCGCCCGCCACCACCAGGCCGAGCGCCGCGAGGACCCCGGCGGCGGGCGGCGCCACCACGCGGCTCATGCCGAGCTCGTCGGCCACCGGGCAGGCGTGCAGCGGGCCCGCGCCCCCGAATGCGATCAGCGTGGCCTCGCGCGCGTCCTCGCCGCGCTCGACGCTCACCAGGCGCAGGGCGCGGACCATCTCCTGCACCGCCACCTCGACGATCCCGAGCGCGCAGTCCTCGAGCGACATGTCGAGGCTCGCGGCCAACCGGCCGACGGCCGCCCGCGCCGCCGCGGGGTCGAGCCGGATGCGCCCCCCGAGGGGCGCGTCGGTGGGCAGGCGCCCCAGCACGACGTTCGCGTCGGTGACCGTCGGGCGGTCGCCGCCCAGGCCGTAGGCCGCCGGGCCGGGGCGGGCCCCCGCCGACTCGGGCCCCACCCGCAGCGCGCCGCCGGAGTCGGCCCAGGCGACGCTGCCGCCCCCGGCGGAGACCGTGGCCACGTCGAGCATCGGCAGGTGCAGGGGGTGGCCGGCGATGACGGTGCGGGCCGTCCGGGCCGGGGCCCCGTCGCGCACCAGGGCGACGTCGCAGGAGGTGCCGCCCATGTCGAAGGTCAGCGCCAGGGGACGGTCCTCGCGTGCTGCGAGGTGGGCGGCCCCGATCACGCCGCCCGCCGGCCCGCTCAGCACGGTCCACGCCGCGTGCTCGGCGGCCACGTCGATGGGCAGGACCCCCCCACTGGACTGCATGATCGCGGGGGCGGGAAGGCCCGCGTCGTCGGCCCGCGTGGCCAGCCGCCGCAGATAGGCGCGCAGCACCGGCGTCAGGTACGCGTCGACCGCGGTGGTCGAGAGCCGCTCGTACTCGCGGATCTCCGGCAGCACCTCGTGGGAGGCGCTCACGTGGACGTCCGGCAGGGCGGCCCGCAGGGCCTGGGCGACCCGCCGCTCGTGCTCCGGGTGGGCGAACGAGAACAGCAGCCCGAGGGCCACCGACTCTCCGCCGTCGGCCCGCACGGCCTCCACGGCGCGCGCCACCGACGCCGGGTCGAGCGGCGTGATCACGCCCTCGGGGCCGCACCGCTCGCGCACCTCGTGGGAGCGCTCGTGGGGCACCAGCGGCGGGGGGTGATGGGCGTCCAGGCGGTAGAGGTGGGCGCGGTCCTGGCGGCGCAGCTCGAGCAGGTCGCCGAACCCCTCGGTGGCCACCAGGGAGGTGCGGGCGCCCTTGCCCTCCAGCAGGGCGTTCGTGCCCACGGTCATCCCGTGGCGGAAGCCCGCCACGTCCCCCGGCCCGAGCCCGGCCCGCCGAAGGGCGGCCAGCACCGCGGCGACGACCGCCTCGCTCTGATCGTCGGGCGTCGTGGGGAGCTTGGCCGTGACCAGGCGGCCGGCGTGCACGACGGCCGCGTCGGTGAAGGTGCCGCCCACGTCCACGCCCACCAGGGCGCCTTCCGGGGCTCCGCGGCCTGCCTCTATCATCGCGCGCACTCTACGCAGGCCCGCCCGCCGTGCCGGGAGCCGCCCGTTCGCACCGTCCTCACCGTCGCCGCGGTCCTCGCCGCGGTCGCCACACCCGCTGCCGCCCTGCCGGCCCTCGTCGCCCCGCCCGGCGGGCTGCTGCGGGCGGCCCCGGCGGTGCTGTCGCCCGGGCCGCCCAACGGCGACCTGACGGCGGGGCTGGAGGGGTGGGACGTGCAGGGGCGCGAGCCGCCGGTCTCGCTGGCTCCCGCGCCCGGGGTGCGCCTGCGCGCCAACACGACCCTGGTCTCGCCGCCGCTCGCGATCCCCGCGGGAGCGCAGTCGCTGCTCCTGACCTCCCGCTCCCCGGCGGGCGCCGCGCTGCTGCAGGTGCGCGCCCGGCCGGTGGAGGGCGGGGCCGAGATCCCACTCGGGACGCTGGAGCCGGGCACGGCGGCGCGGGCGCGGGCGGTGGGCGTGGCGGCCCTCGCGGGGCGCACCGTGCGCGTCGTGCTCGACCCGGTGCCGGCCCTGGGGGC
>JAXIPH010000102.1:0-6195 GCA_045403035.1 Thermoleophilia bacterium
TCTTCACCGACGCCGACGTCGTCCACGCACCCGACTCCCTGGGGCGCGCCCTGGCCATGGCGCGGCGCCTCGGCCGCGGCGGCCTCACCCTCTTCCCCACGATCGACTGCGAGGGGACGCTCGAGCGCCTGGTCACCCCCGCGGCCGTGACCGCCATCGGCATCTTCGTCGCCCCCGGGCCGCTCGCCCGCTCGCGGCGAAGCCGGGTCGCCATCGCGGCGGGCGGCTACATCCTGGTCGCGCGCGCCGTGTACGAGGCGGCGGGAGGCCACGCGGGCATCCGCAGCCGGATGGTGGAGGACGTCTGCCTGGCCGCGGCGGTCAAGCGGGGCGGCCACCTGCTGGTGCCGATGCCCGCCGGGCCGCTGGCGCGCCTGCGGATGTACCACGGCGGCCGGGAGGTCTGGGGCGGCTGGAGCAAGAACGCCTCCTTCGGCGCACCCGGCGGTGCCGCGAAGGGGCTCGCGGGCGCCGGGGCCACGGCGGCCCTCGCGCTCACGCCCGCCCTGGCGACGATCCGGGGGGCGCGGACCGGCGACCGACCCCTGGCCGCGACCGGCGCCGTCGGCCTGCTGGCGACGGTGGCCCTCCAGCGCCTGGCGTCGCGGTCGGCACGCACCCCGCCGCGCTACGGGCCCACCCTGCCACTGGGGATGCTGGTGCTCGCCGGCGCGGCCGCGCGCGGCTCGCTGGGGCGGCTGGTCGGGCGGGGCCCCGAGTGGCGCGGGAGGCGCTACCCGCTCGCGCGCTGAGGCCGCCGCCGCGGTGACCGGCCCAGGAGCCGGTCCCGCGCCGCGTTGAGCGCGACGGTCAGGCCCTCGGCCTGGCCCTGGATCGCGGGGTGCAGGCCCGCCACGCGATCGGGATGGCAGCGGCTCACCTGCTCGCGGTAGGCGCGCTCCACCTCGTCCGGCGCGGCCCCGCGCGGGAGCCCCAGAAGCGCGGACGCCTCCTCCTCGGTGCGCGGCACCGCCACCGGGCCGGACGCGGGCGGGGGCGACGGCACCGGGCCCACGCGACGCCGGCGGGCGCGGTCGGCGGCGACGCGGGCGCGCTCCTCGACCAGGGCCACCCGCTCGGCGACGAGGCGCTCGCGCTCCTCGGCGACCTCCCGCGCCAGCGAGATCAGGCGCCGGTCGCGGGTGGCGGGGTCCTCCCGCAGCGCCGCCAGCATCGCCTCGGGGTCGGGATCGTCCGGCGCGTCGTCCGACACGGTCCAGCCGGGACCCGCCTCTCCGCGGCGCACCGCCGCCACGACCTCCGGGAGGGTGGAGTGGGCGCGGTTGCCGAGCGCCGGCCCCTCCGAGGGGGCCAGGCGGACCAGGCGCAGCGCGTCCCAGCCCGGCTCGGCCAGGAACGCGGCCGACGAGCGCCCGCCCAGCGCCACCCGGCGCTCCGGGCGGGGCCGGTGGCCCAGGAGGACGAAGCGCGCCGGGTCCGGGTCGCCACCGCCGAGGGCCGCGAGCTCGGCCTCCAGGTCCGCGAGCCGCCGGGCCACCTCGCGCCCGTCCGGCCCCTCGGCCGGCTCCCGTCGCGCAACGGCCAGCGCCTCGTCGAGGCCCGCGGCCCCGGCGGACTGCCCGGCGGCGAGCACCCGCCACCACTGGGCCCAGGGGTCGTCGGGCGGTGCGCTCCGCAGGGCGGCGGAGGCGGCCTCGGGATGGTCCAGCGAGAGCAGCGTGGCCGCCAGGCCGGTCGAGGCGCGGGCCGAGTCGCCCAGCGCGGCGGAGGCCGCCAGGAGCGCGACCTGGCGCCAGCGGCTCTCCGTGCCGCGGGCGGGGGTGGGCCCCGCGGCGGCGATGAAGGGATCGGGCATCGGGTCTACCGTAGCCGTCCGGAGCTATGCTCGCCGCGTGAACCGGCTCGGCGGCGAGTCCTCGCTCTATCTGCGCCAGCACGCCGACAACCCGGTCGACTGGTACCCGTGGGGCGATGAGGCGTTCTCCCGGGCCCGGGCCGAGGACCGGCCGGTGCTGCTGTCGATCGGCTACTCGTCGTGCCACTGGTGCCACGTGATGGCCCACGAGTCGTTCGAGGACGCCGACACCGCGGCGGTGATGAACGAGCTTTTCGTCCACGTGAAGGTCGACCGCGAGGAGCGGCCCGACGTGGACGCCCTCTACATGCAGGCCACCCTCTCGCTGGCCGGGCAGGGCGGCTGGCCGATGACGGTCTTCCTCACCCCCGACGCGCGCCCCTTCTACGCGGGCACCTACTTCCCGCGCACGGCCCGCGGGGGCCTCCCCGCCTTCCCCGACCTGTGTCGCGCCCTGGCCGGCGCGTACCGGACGCGCCGGGACGACGTGGAGAACCAGGCGGGCGAGGTCGCGCGGCGCCTCACCGCGGCCGCCGAGCGATCCCCCACCGAGGGCCTCGACCGGCAGGTCCTGGAGGACGCCGAGGTCGGGCTGGCGCGCGTCTTCGACCCGGCCGAGGGCGGCTTCGGCGGAGCGCCGAAGTTCCCGCCCTCGCTGGCCCTCGAGTTCCTCGCCCGCCGGGTGTGGCGGCGGCCCGACGCCCACCACGCCCGCGAGATGCTGGAGCTGACGCTGGGGAAGATGGCGGCCGGCGGCATCTACGACCAGGTTGGCGGGGGCTTCCACCGCTACAGCGTGGACGGCCACTGGCTCGTACCCCATTTCGAGAAGATGCTCTACGACAACGCCCTCCTCGCCCGGGCGTACGCGCTGGCGCACCGGGTGACCGGCTCCCAGGAGCACCGGTGGGTGGCCGAGTCGACGCTCGACTACCTGATCCGCGAGATGCGCCTGCCGGGGGGCGGCTTCGCGGCGGCCCAGGACGCCGACTCGCCGGGGGGCGAGGGCGCCTTCTTCGTGTGGACGCCCGATGACCTCGCCGAGCTGCTGTCGCCGGCCGAGGCCCGGGCGGTGACCCTGCGCTACGGCGTGAGCCGGGAGGGCAACTTCGAGGGGAAGACGATCCTGCGGCTGGTGGCGTCGATCGACGCGGTCTCGCGCGAGCTGGGCGAGGACGCCCGGCCGCTGCTGGCGTCGGCGCGCGCCACCCTCTACAGCGCGCGCTCGCGGCGACCGGCTCCCGCTCGCGACGACAAGGTCATCGCGGCATGGAACGGGCTGGCGGTGGCCGCGCTGGCCGAGGCCGGCGTGGCGTTCGGCCGCCCGGACTACCTGGACGCGGCCTCGGGCACCGCCGCGTTCCTGCTCGACGCCCTGGTGGTGGACGGGCGGCTCCGCCGCGCCCACATGCAGGGCCGGGCCGCGCAGCTCGGGCAGCTCGACGACCACGCCGACCTCTGCCACGGCCTGCTGTGCCTGTACGAGGCCACCTTCCACCCGCGCTGGCTCGCCGCCGCGCGCGCCCTCGCCGACCGCATGGTCGAGCTGTTCGCCGACCCCGAGGCCGGCGGCTTCTACTACTCGGGCTCCGACGGCGAGGCGCTGGTGGCGCGCACGCGCGACCTCGAGGATCACCCCACGCCGGCCGGCAACTCGCAGGCCGCCCACGTCCTGCTGCGGCTGGCCGGCCTCACGGGGGACGCCGGCCTGGAGGAACGGGCGCTGGGCGCGCTGCGGCTGGTGGCGGCGGACATGGCCCGCTTCCCCCAGGCGTTCGGCACGGCGCTGGTGGCGCTCGACCATCACTTGGCCGAGCGGCGCGAGGTGGCGATCGTGGGCGCCCCCGACGACCAGCGCACCCGGGCGCTGATCGACGCCGCACGCGCCGCCCGCGGCCCCTACGACGCGCTCGCCGCCGGCGACCCGGACGACGCGGAGGCCGTCGTGGCCGCGCCGCTGCTCGCCGACCGGCCCCTGGTGGACGGGTCCCCGGCCGCCTACGTGTGCCGGCGGTTCGCGTGCCTGGCGCCCGTCGTGACACCCGAAGAGCTCACGGCGGCGCTCTCCCAGTAGCCTTCCGCGCGCCGGAGGACCGACGGGAGGAGCGAGTGTGAGCGGAGCGGGGATGAGGCGCGCGGCGCTGGCGCTGACGGCGGCGGCGACGGTGGGTGCGGCCGGTCTGACGGGGCTCGCGATGGCCGCGAGCACGCCGCCCGCCGTGCGATCGTTGAGCGCGAAGGCCAACGAGCTGGTCTTCAACGTGACCAAGCTCAAGGCTCCCGCCGGGCCGGTGCGGCTGGTGCTGACGAACCGTTCGGAGCTGGCCCACAACGTGGCGCTCCGCGGGCCGAAGCTCCCCAAGGCGAGGCTCGGCAAGGTGGTGGGCAAGGGGAAGAAGTCGGTGGTCTTCTTCGCCAACCTGCCGCCCGGCCGCTACACGTTCTTCTGCAGCGTCTTCGGCCACGAGGCCGGGGGCATGAAGGGCACCCTCACGGTCGCGAAGCGCCCGAGCTGATCCGGCGGGCGGGGCGCCCGGCGGGGATCAGAGGGTGGTTGCCTGGGACGTGGCCCGGGTATCTGATTGCGCGGTACTCCGGTCTCCACGACAGAGGTGAGGCAATGGCGAAAAGGATTCGATGGGCCATCGCGGCGGGAGCCGCGACGGCCGTGGTGGCCGTGGTGGCCGCCACGGGCGGGGCCCAGGCCCCCGGCGTCACGGTGGTGGCCGACCACCTCAACAACCCGCGCGGCGTGACGATCGCCCCGGATGCGAGCGTCTACGTGGCCGAAGGGGGGAACGCCGGCCCCACCTGCTTCGGCGAGGGGGACGAGCAGAGTTGCTTCGGGTTCTCGAGCTCGATCACGCGCGTGAGCGGCGGGGTGGCGACGCGCGTCGTGAAGGGCCTCTTCTCCGGAGGCGGCCCGGACGGCACCTTCGCCGGTGGTCCCAACGGCGTCTCGGTGACCGCCAACGGCACGATCTACATGGTCATGGGCGGGTTCGGCTGCGGACCGCTGCCGCCCTCGGCCCCGGCCCAGGCCCGTCTGCAGCTCGGACGCCTCCTCAAGGTCGGCCCCGCCGGGCGCCTGAGCCGGGTGGCGAACATGAAGCCGCTCGAGTGCCGCACCAACCCGGACGGCACCGACCGCAACCCGAACCCCTACGGGGTGCTGGCCCTCGGGAACGGCCATGAGGTGGTCGCCGACGCCGGCGGGAACACGCTCGTGGACGTGGAGGGACGCAAGGCCAGCACCCTGGCGGTGTTCCCGCTCACCAAGGGCCGGCAGTTCGTCCCCACCTCGATCGCGCTCGGCCCCGACGGGGCGTACTACGTCGGCGGGCTCGACGAGGGCCTCGGCAAGGGCGGCGCGCGGGTCTTCCGCGTGGTGCCGGGCTCGAAGCCGACGGTCTTCCAGAAGGGCTTCACGAACATCACCGGCGTCGCCTTCGGCCCGGACGGGTCGCTCTACGTGACCCAGATGACCACCGCCGGCCTCGAGGCCAACAAGCCGGCCGGGTCGGTGGTGCGGGTCGCCCCCAACGGGACCCGGACAGAGCTCGGCAAGGGGTCCCTGTTCTTCCCGCAGGGCGCGGCCGTGGACGCCACCGGCGCCGTGTACGTCTCCAACTGGAGCATCCTGCCCGGCAAGGCGGCCCCCGCCGGCCCCTTCAAGGGCAAGAACGGCCAGCTCGTGAAGATCACGCCGTAGGTCCACGCGCGAGGGGCCACGATGGACGCCCGCCCAGGCCCCGGCCTGGGCGGGCCGCTATCGTGCGAGGCGATGGCCGATCTGTCTGAGCTGACGTCCCTGATCGAGTCCGCGCTTCCCGGAGCGCAGGCGCAGATCGTCGACCAGGGGGGCGGAGATCACCTCGCCGCCACGGTCGTGGCGCCGCAGTTCACCGGCCTCTCGCGCCTGGAGCAGCACAAGCTGGTCTACGCGGCCGTGCAGAGCCGATTCGACGACGGCAGCATCCACGCACTCGCCCTCAGAACGCGCGCACCGGAGGCGACATGAGCGACACCATGACCATGACCGACCAGGAGATCCTGGACCAGATCAAGTCCGAGGTGGCCGAGAACCGGGTGTTCCTCTACATGAAGGGCGTCCCGGAGATGCCGCGCTGCGGATTCTCGAACCAGGTGGTGCAGATCCTGAACCACCTCGGCGTGGACTACGGCTCCCGCGACATCCTGGTGGACCCCCGCATCCGCCAGGTGCTGTCGGGATGGTCCGACTGGCCGACGATCCCGCAGCTGTTCGTCGACGGGAAGCTGGTCGGCGGCTGCGACATCGTCACCGAGATGTTCCAGGACGGCGAGCTGAAGGAGCTGGTCGCCGCCTAACGGCCGCCGGTCGCCGCGATGGCGGTGAG
>JAXIPH010000050.1:0-4516 GCA_045403035.1 Thermoleophilia bacterium
CGGGCCGGTCAGCGCCCGCTCGCCGGCGGCGAGCCGCTCCTCCAGCGGGGCCTCCATCCCGAACCAGCCCTGCTTTGCCGGAAGGGGCCAGAGCTTGAGGGTCGCCTGGACGATCACCCCCAGCGTGCCGAGCGACCCAACCGCCAGCCGGCAGAGGTCGAAGCCCGAGACGCCCTTCACGGTGCGCCCCCCGGCCGTCACCAGGCGCCCGTCGCCGGTGGCGAGGACCACCTGCAGCAGCGAGTCGCGCACCGCGCCCGAGCGCAGACGCCGCCGCCCGCTGGCCGCCGCGGCCAGCACTCCGCCCACGGTCGATCCGGGGCGGACCTCGGCCTGGGGCCAGCACTGGCCGGCGCTCGCGGCCAGCTCGGCCAGCTCCACGACCGGAAGCCCGCCCTCGACAGTCAGCGTGAGGTCGGCCGGCTCGTGGGCGACGACGCCCCGAAGCCCGGTCGTGCGCAGCTCGCGGTCCGCCGCCGGGACGGGCCGCCCGCGGCGCGAGCGCGTGCCGCCGCCCACCACGCTCACGCTCTCGCGCGCCCGGCTCGCCTCCGCCAGAGCGGCCGCGGCCTCCTGGGGCGTGGAGGGCGACAGGACGGCCGTCACAGCCAGGTGCCGGGCGGCAGCGACCCGGCGTCCAGCATCAGCTCTCCGCAGCGGCTGCCCACCGGCAGCACCTTGTGGGGGTTGAGCTGGCCCGCGGGGTCGAAGGCCTCGCGCGCCCGGGCCTGGGCGTCGAGGTCCACCGCGGAGAAGGTGAGCGGCATGTAGTCGCGCTTCTCCAGCCCGATGCCGTGCTCGCCCGAGAGCACCCCTCCCACCGCCACGCAGGCGTGGATGATGTCCTCGCCGGCCGCGTGCACGCGCTCCACCTGCTCGGCGTCGCGGCGGTCGAAGGCGATCAGCGGGTGCAGGTTGCCGTCGCCGGCGTGGAAGACGTTCATCACGATCAGGTCGTGCCGGGCCGCGATCCGCTCGATCTCCTCCAGCACCTCCACCAGGCGGGTGCGCGGCACCACGCAGTCGTGGAGGTAATAGTTGGGGGCGACCCGCGCCACGGCGCCGAAGGCGCTCTTGCGCGCCTTCCAGAAGAGCGCGGCCTCGGCGGCATCGCGCGCCACCCGCACCCGGCCCGCGCCGTGCTCGGCGCCCACCGCCTCGACGACCGCGGTGTGCGAGGCCACCTCGGCGGGCGTGCCGTCGACCTCCACCAGCAGCACCGCCGCCGCATCGACCGGCAGGTCGGCGTGGACGAACGCCTCCACGGCGATCGTCATGCGGCGGTCCATCATCTCCATGGCCGCCGGGATGACCCCGGCCTCGATGATGCCGCCGACGGCCTCGCCCGCGGCGCGCACGGTGGGGAAGTCGAGGAGCATCGTGCGCACCTCGGCCGGGGTGCGCATGAGGCGCACGAGCACCTCGGTGACCACGCCGAGCGTGCCCTCGCCGCCCACGACGAATCCCCGGAGGTCGTATCCCGGCGGGTCGGGGGCCGTCCCGCCCAGCCGCAGCACCTCCCCGTCGCCGAGCACGATCTCCATGCCGAGGACGTGCTGGGACGTGACGCCGGACGCCAGGCAGTGGGGGCCGCCGGCGTTGGTGGCCACGTTGCCCCCGATGGAGCAGGCCTGCTGGCTCGAGGGGTCGGGCGCGTAGTGCAGCCCCAGGTGGCGCACCGCCACCGACAGGTCGAGGTTCAGGACCCCTGGCTCCACCCGCGCGCAGGGCACCGCCGGGTCGACGTCGAGGATGCGGTTCATGCGGGCGACCGACAGCACGATGGCGCCGTCGAGGGGGACCGCGCCGCCGCACAGGCCGGTGCCGGACCCGCGCGGCACGACGGCCACGCCCAGCTCGCCGGCGAGGCGCATGCAGGCGGCCACCTCGGCCGTCGTCTCGGGGAGGACGACCAGGCCGCAGTCGCCCTCGGCGATCGATCCGTCCCGCCCGTAGATGCGGCGCTCCAGGGGGTGGTCGATGACGCGCCCGGGATCGAGGATCTCCTCGAACCCGCTTCGCAGCCCGGGAGCCGCAAGCCTCGCCATCGACCGAGGCTACCGGACCTCGGAGAGGATCGCCTCCGCCGCGCGCTCGCCCGCCTCGATGGCCTCGATGACCGCCGCGCCGGGCGCCACGTGCACCCCCTCGAGGCCGTCGAGCCACAGGGCGGGGGCCCGCACGGCGGGCACCTGGGCGAGGTCGGCCTCGGGGTAGGCGCGGGGCAGGCGCACCACCTCGAGCAGGGCGGCCTCGCGAGGATCGTCGAGCCAGCCCAGGGGATCGACCAGCGACGCGGCGCACCACGCCCCGACCCGCTCGTCGGAGAGGCTCCAGACGGGATCGCCGTCCTCGGCGCGGCAGTAGCACTCCAGCCCGATCACGGTGCGCCCCGGGGGTGCCAGCGCGGGGCTCCAGTTGACCGGCTCGAACATCCGCGAGAAGGGCACCCGGGGGTCGTCCACCTGGATCCAGGGCTCGAGCGTGAGGCGCTCGTGGGGCAGCGCCAGGTAGACGAGGCACACCGCGCGCATGCGCACGGAGCGGGTCGTCCCCCCGGGCGGGGCCGGGTCGAGCAGCCGCGCCGCCGCGCTCGGGGGGAGGGCCACGACGGCGTGCTCGGCGCGCACCTCCCAGGTGCCGTCGGCGGCCTCCACCAGCGCGCCGCTCATGCGCCTCTGCGGCACCTGCAGCGCGCGAACCCTGGCCTCCAGGCGCACCCGGGCGCCGGCGGCGCGCGCGGCGGCGGCCATCGTGTCCATCAGCTGGCCGATGCCGTGGACGGGGAAGAGGAACCCGTCGGGCGCGGCCTGGTCCTCCAGCAATCGCACGGCCCGCTCGGCGGGGATGCGCTCCAGGGGCAGCCCGTCGACCTTCTCCAGGTAGGGCCGCATCACCCGGTCCACGAAGCCGGCGCCGAACCGCCAGCCCAGCTCGCCGGCCGCCGACACGTCCCGGGAGGCCGGCGGCTCGGGCGTCTCGGGGCGCTGGTCGAGGTACCGGCCGCGCACCACCCGCCCGTCGCGAACGCACGACACCGGGCGGTCCACCCAGCGCAGGTCCCCGCCCAGCAGCCCCTCCAGCCACCGCCGCCGGCCCGGCCCGTCGACGAAGGGGATGTGGCCGCCCAGGTCGTAACGGAAGCCCTCGCGCTCACGGGTGACGCAGAGCCCGCCGGGGACCCCGTTCTCCTCCACCAGGATCACGTCGGCGCCGCCGCGGGCGAGCGCCAGCGCGGCCCCCAGGCCCGCGGGGCCTCCCCCAAGCACCAGGGCGTCGGCGATGGACACGACGACACCTCAGCCCACCGGACCCTCCCCGTCAACGTGGCGGGACGTCCGTCCCCGCCGCCGCCCGGGTGGGCGGGCTATGCTCGGGCGCGGTGAACGGCCAGGCGACATGACGCTGCGCATCCTCTCCCTGGTGCTGATCATCGCCCTCGCCCTACCCGCCACCGTGGGCATCCTGAGGCTCGCGCGGCAGGCGCGCGAGCCGGGGGACACCGCGGCGCGGCGCGGCCTCGAGGCCCTCTGGGTGGTGTTGCCCGTCGCCCTGCTGGCGGCGCTGATCGCGCTCGCGGCCACGGCGGGGTCGTGAGCACCGGCGCCCTCGCGCCCCGCCCGGCCGCCCGGCCGCTCTCGGTGGCGGCCGACTACGTGCGGCTCACCAAGCCGCGCGTCATCTCGCTCCTGCTCGTGACCACCGCGGGCGCCATGTTCGTGGCGGCCGGCGGGGTGCCGGACGGCTGGCTGCTGGTGTGGACGCTGGTGGGCGGCTACCTGGCCGCGGGCGGCGCGAACGCGATCAACCACTACATCGACCGTGACATCGACGGGCGCATGGCGCGCACGACGAGCAGGCCCGTGGTGGCCGGGCGGGTGGCGCCGGGGCGCGCGCTGGCCTTCGGGGTCGGCCTCGGCGTGCTGAGCGCGCTCGTGCTCGGAGCCATGGCCAACTGGCTGGCCGCGGCGCTGGCCATGCTCGGCCTGGCCCTCTACGTGGGCGTGTACACGCTCTGGCTCAAGCGCACGACGGTGCACAACATCGTCATCGGAGGGTCGGCCGGGGCGGTGCCCCCGCTGGTCGGGTGGGCGGCCGTGACCGGCGATCTCGGCCTGTCGGCCTGGCTGCTCTTCGCGATCGTCTTCTACTGGACGCCGCCCCACTTCTGGGCGCTCGCGCTGATGCTGAAGCGCGACTACGCCGCGGCGGGCGTGCCGATGCTGCCCGTGGTGCGGGGGGAGGAGGAGACCAAGCGGCTGATCCTGCTCTGGAGCGCCGTCATGGTGGCGGTCTCGCTGCTGCCGGTGGCCTCGGGGGCGGCCGGATGGCTCTACCTGGGCGCGGCCCTCGTCCTGGGCGCCGTCTTCCTGGTGCTGGCCGCCCTCCTGGCGCGGGACGAGGGCATCGGCTGGGCGCGGGCGACCTTCCACTACTCCCTCCTCTATCTCGCGCTGATCTTCCTCGCCCTCGTCGTCGACGCGGCCTGATCCCGGGATGGGGCGCGAGACCCCCT
>JAXIPH010000158.1:0-8526 GCA_045403035.1 Thermoleophilia bacterium
GCTCCGGCCCCGTGCGGGGCCGCTCGGCCAGCACCGGCCGGGCCGCCGCCATGACCGCCTCGAGGTCCACCTCCCGCAGCACGGGGGCGAAGCTCGGATGGCGGGCGAGCTCGGCGTCGAGCACGGGCTGGGTCAGCGGCCGCAGCAGCAGGCAGTCGTCGGCGGTGACCAGGTGGATGGTGGCCCGCATCACGACGGTCCGGACCACCTCCCGATCCACCAGAGCCGGTCGGGCTCGAAGGCCCGCAGCCGCGACCAGAGCGCCACGTAGGGGTCGCGCGGCTGCTGCGCCTGCAGGCCCACCAGGTGCGCGACGGCCTCCCGCGGCGCCATGTCCGCCCGCTCCAGCAGGAGCTGGCGCGCCAGGGTGGCCCGCCCGAGCGCGCGGAGGCTCAGAACCTCGGTCGTCATCCCCGGATCTTGACCGCCGCGTCGGCGGGCGCGTCTGCTGGGCGGCGATGCCCGATACTTGGTGTCGCAACCATGGCCTTCTTCATGGAGAGGCGCGACCCGCGGCCCTGATGTCCCGATGACGATCCATGGACGTGTGGCCGAGCGAGCCGCGCTCGAGGGAGTCGTCGCCGCGGGAGCGCCCGGCTCCACCCTGGCCCTCGTGGGCGAGGCCGGCATCGGGAAGACACGCCTCGCTCGGCACACCGCCGAGGCCGCCTCCTCGACCGGGCGCGTCGTGATCGAGGGCCACACCGTGCTGGGTCTGACCGAGCCGCTCGGGGTCGTCTGCGACGCTGTGCGCGCAGCCCGGCGCGCGGGTCTCGACCCGGGACCGGCACGCGACCCGCTGGCGAACGGCTTCCCGCGCCTGGTCCTCCACGAGCTCGGTGGTGGCGCCGGTGAGGCCGGCCATCTGGGCGCCACCTTCGATGCCGCCGCCCGCTATCTGCGCGCCCTCGCCGGCCGCCGCGGCCTGCTGCTGATCCTCGAGGACCTGCACTGGGCCGATGCCACCAGCCTGTCGCTGGTGCCGTTCCTGACACGAGCCCTCGCCCGCGACCCGGTGGCGATCGTGCTCACCTACCGTCCCGACGAGGAGTCGGGCAACCCGGCCCTCGCGACCCTGCGGGCGGAGCTGAGCCGCGGGAGACTGGGCGAGGAGTTGGCGATCGAGCCGCTCGAGCCCCATGAGGCCGCGTCCATGCTCGCCGACATCCTGGCGGTCCGCCCCGCGCCGGATGTCCAGGCCGAGCTGCTGCGGCTATCGGGCGGCAACCCGTTCGCGCTGGAGGAGCTCACGCGAGCGGCCGTGGATTCCGGTTGGATCGATGCGGCGTCGGGCCGTCGCCAGGGCACGGGCTCGGTGTCCCTGCCATGGACCCTTGCCGAGTCGATCCGCGCGCGCTCCAGCCACCTGCCGTCCCCTGTACGCGAGCTGATCGCCTGGGCGGCCGCGATCGGTGAGCGGTTCGATCTGCGGCTTCTCGCAGGCGCCGCGGATGTCGCCCCCGAGGAGGCCGTCGCAGGACTCTCGGCCCTGGCCGCCGCGGGCCTGATCGTGGAGGACGCCGGGGACCCCGAGGGCAGCGTCTTCTCCTTCCGCCATGCGCTCGTGCACGAGGCCCTGTCCCAGGAGGGATTCTCCGCCCAGCGGCGCAGCCGCCACGCACGGATCCTCGCCGTCGCCGAGGACCTCGCCGGGCGGGGGGCGCTGGAGATCTCCGCGGCCGAGCTCGCCGGCCACGCCGTCGCCGCAGGTGACCGAGAACGTGGGCTCGCGCTCTCGCGGACCGCCGCGGCAGCCGCCCAGGAGCTCGGCGCGGTTGGGGAGGCGGTCACGCACCTCGAGCGGGCCCTCACCCTCTGGAGGGACGAGGACGGGGACGTCGCCCGAGCCGAGCTGCTTTTCGCCTGCGGGCGCCTGCGGACGCGCTTGACCCGGGGGGACGAGCGCGCCATCGACCTTCTCGAGCAGGCGCGCACGGCCTATCTCGACCTGGGAGACGACACTGCGGCGGCATGGTGCCTGGCTGTCCTCGCCGATGCCCGCTTCAAAGCGGCCAGGCGGCCCGATGCGCTCCGGGACTGGGCGGAGGCGATGCCTGAGCTTCGGCGTGGCGCCCCGCGCGAGGCCTTGCGCTCGTCCCTGGCGGCTCACGCGCGGGGGCTGGCGCTGTGCGCCGACTACAGAGGCGCATCCGCAGCGGCCGACGAGGGGCTCGCGCTCGTGCAGGCGCCCTCGACCATGCAGGAGGCCCTTGACCGCGTGAGCCTTCTGAACACGAAGGCCATCGTCGCGATGTGGCGCCACGAGATGACGTCGGGGGTGGCGCTCGTCGACGAGGCCACCCGGCTCGCCCTGGAGCATCACGACGATGTCGGGGCAGCTCTGGCGCTCGACATCCGGTCGATGGCCGGGTACGGCTACCGTCCGGCCGCCGACGCGATGCGGGACCACCTGCGCGCCGCCGAACTGGTGTCGCGCCATGGGCTCTGGAGCCTCCAGGCCTTCTACCTTGCGCTCGCCGCAGGGATCGCCGCGGCGGCGGGAGACTTCCCGAACGCCAGCCGCTGGGCGAACGAGGCCGATGACCTCCTGCCCGTCGACAGCGATCGCGTGGAGACGGCGCGCTACATCGACTGTGCCCGCGCCGACGTGCTCCTGGGACTCGGCGATCTCGACGGTGCCCTCGAGATCGCCGGTGCCATGCTGGCGTCCGATCTCCGCATCGACGATCCACGTGACGGGGAAACTCGTGAGAACCTCGCCCGGATGTGTCTCGCGGCCGGCGATGTGCCGGGCGCCCTGGCCGTGCTGCGCCCGGCCGTGGACGCGCTTCTGGCGGCGATCGCCGCGGACGACGGCTGGGACGCCGAGATCGCGCCGACGGCGGTGGCCGTCCTGCGGGCGGGCGGCGAGATGGAGGAGGCGGGGCGGATCGCGCGCTGGCTGGGGCAGATCGTCGGGGACCACGCCTGGTTCCGTCTGTGCTCCGCACTGGCGGATCCCAGCCCGGGCGCGCCCGCGGCGGGGGCTGTCGAGGCTGCGGCGACCGACCTCGAGTCGGACGGCTGGCGCGTCCTCGGAGCGCTCGTTCGTCTGCAGGCGGCGGGCATCCTCCGTGACGGGGGCGCGCCTGAGGAGGCCGTCAGCCTCATGCGCGTCGCCCTCGACCGCTTCCGCGCGATGGGCTCGGACGCCTGGTGCGGGCGCATCGAGGCGATGCTGCGGGGGATGGGCGAGCGCGCGCCGACGCGGCGCAAAGGTGCCGGGCCCGGCGGTCTCACGGCCCGGGAGAGCGAGGTCCTCGGTCTCGTTGCCGAGGGGCTCACCAATCGCGAAATCGCCGAGCGCCTCGTGCTCAGTGAGAACACGGTGATCCGCCACATCGCGAACATCTTCGGCAAGCTCGGCGTGAGGAACCGGGCAGCGGCCGTGGCCACGGCAGCGGGGCGGGCCCCCTCCCCTCAAAGCACGACCCTTGACCTGACCGGCCCCTGAGTCCCCCACCCTGGTCCGACCGGTCGGTCGTCTGGGGCCACCAGGTGGCCCAAGATGGCAAGACCTCGTCATAGCTACCGCCCGTTCTCCGCCTACGGTGGGGGCATGTTCAAGAACCCCGATGGAATCCCCACGGACTCAACGCCTTCCGCGCCAGCCGCCGCCGCTTCCCTGGATGGCCTCGCCGCGGAGGCTCTGCTGACGCAGATCGAGCATTCGTGTGTTCGAGGCGGGTCGAGCCAACAGGAGGAGGCGATGGACGTCGCATCGGCCACGTGACATGAGTTGCGATCCGCGCCTCGAGACGAACCGGGCAAAGTGGGACGAGCTCGTGCCGATCCACCTGGCGAGCGATTACTACGACGTGCCCGGCTTCCGCGCCGGCGCGCCGGCGGTGCGCCCCTTTGTGGCGGAGGCGGTCGGCGAGGTCGCGGGCCTCGACCTCGTGCACCTGCAATGCCATATCGGCCTCGAGGCCCTCGACTGGGCACGCCGCGGCGCGCGCGTCACCGGGCTCGACTTCTCGGCACCGGCGGTCGATGCCGCGAGCGCCCTGGCGGCCGAGCTCGGCCTGCCGGCGCGCTTCGTCCATGGCGACGTCTACGACGCCCCGGCGCTCCTGGGCGGGCGCTTCGACGTCGTCTACACCGGCATCGGGGCGCTCAACTGGCTGCCGGACACGGCCGCCTGGGCCGCCGTCGTGTCCGCGCTCCTGCGCCCGGGGGGCGCGCTCCACCTCGTGGAGTTCCACCCGGTGGCCGACATCCTCGGCGACGAGGACCTGAGCGTCGCCTTCGACTACCTGGGCGGGGCGGCGATGGAGTGGGACGAGCCGGGCACCTACGCCGACCGCGACGCCGTCACCCACCACAACCGCTCGTTCGAGTGGATCCACCCCCTGGGCGCGGTCGTGTCCGGCCTGATCGCCGCGGGCCTGCGCATCGAATCGCTGCGCGAGTACGACCACACGGTCAACCCGCGCTGGCCGTTCCTGGTGCGCGGGGACGACGGGCTCTGGAGCATGCCCGAGGGCATGCCGCGCCCCCCGCTCATGTACGCGCTGCGCGCACGCGCGACGGCGGCACGCGCCGGCTGAGCACGAGCGCGTGCGAGATCACGTCGCCGGGGCCGCACGTCTCAACGCGGCCCCATGCGCAGCCCTCCGTCCAGGCGCACGACGCAGCCGTTGACGTAGGCGTTCCCCACCAGGTGGGCGACCAGGTCGGCGAACTCCTCCGGACGGCCCAGGCGCGCCGGGTTCGGGACCTGGGCGGCGAGCGCGGCCGAGACCTCGGCCGGAAACGCGGCCATCATCGGCGTCTCCATCGCACCGGGCGCGACGGCCACGACGCGGATGCCGCGCGGGGCCAGGTCGCGGGCCGCCGGCAGCACCAGCCCGGCGATGCCGGCCTTCGACGCCGCGTAGGCCGCCTGGCCGATCTGCCCCTCCTCGGCCGCGATCGAGGAGGTCAGGACCACCACGCCGCGCTGGCCGTCCTCGTCCGCCGGCGTCCGCGCCATCGCCGCCGCCGCCCGGGCGAGGAGGGTGAAAGCGCCCACCAGGTTCACGCGGACGACGGCCTCGAAGTCGCCGGTGGGCAGGGGCCCCGAGCGCCCCAGCACCCGGGCAGCGGGCGCCACCCCCGCGCACGCGACGGCGACGCGCAGCGGCGCCGATGCGGCCGCCGCCTCGACCGCGGCGGCCACGGCATCCTCGTCGCGCACGTCGGCCGGCACGAAGCGGGCCCCCTCCCCCAGCTCTCGGGCCAGCGCCTCTCCCCGCTCGCCGGGCAGGTCGGCGATCACCACCTCGGCGCCATCGGCGTGCAGGCGCCGCACGGTGGCCGCCCCCAGCCCCGACGCGCCACCGGTGACGAGCGCCGAGCCGCCCGCGAGGGCGGTCACCCCACCCGCTCGGGGGCCGGCCGGTACAGGCGTACCGGGACGGCGTGGCCGTCCTCGGCGGCGACCATCGTGAAGACGGCACGGCAGACCTGGCGCGTCTCCTTCCGGCCGGGGTCCTCGGCGGTCGCCTCCAGGCCGATCGTCAGCGAGGAGATGCCCACCGCCTCGAGCGTGGCCGTGATCGAGCAGACCTCGCCGGCGTGGACGGGGCCCGACCACACGCAGTCGTCCACGGCCTTGAAGAAGACGGTCTGCCCGGGAGCCACTGCGCGCGTGGCCACCACCCACGCCGCCATGTCCATCCAGCTCAGCATGTGCCCGCCGTGCATCACGCCGAGCGTGTTGGCCTGGCTCGGCATCACCAGGATCGACAGCGTGTAGGGCTCGTGTCCGGGCATCACTCGTGCGCCCCGATCCCCCGGGCGATCACCATCTTCTGCACCTCCGAGGTCCCCTCACCGATCTCCAGGATCTTCGCATCTCGGTAGAGCCGGGCGATCGGGCTCTCCTCCATCCACCCATAGCCGCCGTGGATGTGGAGGCTGCGCTCGGCAACCGTCTGGGCCAGCCGTCCCGCGGTGAGCTTGGCCATCGCCGCGATGGTGGTCACCGGCCGTCCCGCATCCTTGAGCCGGGCCGCGCGGTAGAGCAGGCTGCGGGCCGCCTCGATCTCGCACGCCATCTCGGCGAGCGTGAACTGGATGGCCTGAAAGCCCACGATCGCGCACCCGAACTGGCGCCGGGTGCGGGCGTGCCCCAGGGCGAGCTCAAGGGCGCCCTGGGCCAGGCCGACGCCCATGGCGGCGATGGCGATGCGCCCCCCGTCCAGTGCCTGCAGGGCCTGGCGCAGGCCGGCTCCGCGCGGGCCGAGCAGCGCCTCGGCACCCACCTCCACCCCCTCGAGGCTCACCGGCCGCGTGTCGCTGGCGCGCCAGCCGATCTTGCGCAGCGGTGGGTCGGGACGGTAGCCGGGCGCGTCGGCCGGGACGATGAACGCGCTGATCTCCGACTCCCCGGTGAGGGCGGTCACCGTGCAGCAGCCGGTGATGTCGGTCCCGGCGTTGGTGATGAACATCTTCGAGCCGTCGATCGTCCAGCCGCCGTCCCGCTGACGCGCGCGGGTGCGTCCGGCGCCGGCATCCGATCCCGCCTCGGGCTCGGTGAGCCCGAAGGCCGCAAGCGCGCGTCCGGCGGCGAGGTCGGGCACCCAGCTGCGCCGCTGCTCGTCGTCGCCGAAGAGCACGATCGGCATCGTGCCAATCCCGGTATGGGCGGCGACCGTGAAGGCCACGCTCGAGTCGACACGCGCCAGCTCCTCGATGGCGATGGCGTAGGAGAGCGTGTCGAGGCCCGCGCCGCCCCACTCCTCGGGGACGGTCATTCCCATGAGGCCCAGCGCCCCGAGCGTGGCGACGATCTCGTAGGGGAAGCGGCCCTCGCGGTCGAGCTCCTCGGCCGTGGGGCCGATCTCCCCCTCGGCCACCTCGCGCACGCTCGCCCGGAGGGCGACCTGCTCGCCGGAGAGCCCGTCGTTCACCGCGAGGCCACGCTCAGCGGACCGCGGCCCCGGGCCGCCGCCCCGAGCCGCTCCCGCGCGCGCTCCATGGCGACGGCCAGCGGCGTCCCGCCCTCCGCGCGGACGGTCTCGATGAGCTCGCGCACGACGTCGCCGATGCGGCCGACCGCCGCCGCCACCCTCCCCGCGTCCCAGCCGACGAGCTCCTCCCCCACTGAGACCAGACCGCCTGCGTTGGCCACGAAGTCGGGCACGTAGCCGATGTCCCGCTCGGCCAGACGATCGGCCACCTCGTCCCGCGAGAGCTGGTTGTTGGCCGACCCCACCACCCAGCGGCAGCGCAGCGCCGCGACGCTCGCCGGCGTGAGCACGCCCCCGAGCGCGCACGGCGCGAGCACGTCGCAGGGCTGGAACAGCGCGTCGCCGGCAGGCACCACCCTCGCGCCGATCTCAGCGGCCACGGCGGCGGCCCGCACACCGTCGATGTCGCTCACGCCCACCCGGGCCCCCGCGCCCGCCAGCAGGCGCGCGAGGGCCCCGCCCACCTTCCCCGCCCCCTGCACCACCACGCTCACCCCGTCGAGCGCATCGGCCCCGGCCTCGGCCTCCCGGACCGCCCGGATCGCCGCCAGCACCCCGAGCGCCGTCATCGGAGACGGATCGATGGACCCGAGCGCATACGGCGTGTGGCGCCGCACCGCGGCCATGTCCGCCACGCCCGTCCCCACGTCCTCGGCGGTGTAGTAGCTCCCGCCCAGGAGGTCCAGCACCGAGGCGTAGGCCCGCCACAGGGCCGGGCCCGCCAACCGTGCCGGGTCGCCCACAATGACCGCCTTGCCGCCCCCCAGCGGCAACCCCGCGGCGGCGGCCTTCAGAGTCATGCCCTCGGCCAGCCGGAGGGCGTCCAGGGTCGCGCTCGCCTCGCTGGGGTAGGGGAGGAAGCGGGTCCCCCCCACCGCCGGGCCGAGCGCCGTGGAGTGGATCGCCACGATCGCGCGCAGCCCGCTCGCCTCGTCCACGGCATGCACCACCCGCTCGTAGCAGCCCACCGCCGCGTCGTCGATCACCCTCACGACGTTGCCCCGAGCAGCTCCTCGAGGCGCGCGTAGGCCGCATCCTCCTTGGGGTAGCGCACCGTCCGGAAGCCGGTGACGCGCTCGGGCAGGCGCAGCGCCTCGCCCGCGGCCGGACCGGCCAGCCGGCCACCGCAGACCGCGCCGATGACCTCCCGCTCGTACCAGTCGCGGAAACGTCGCTCGCGCAGGTGCCACGAGGGGAGCATCCTCCGGAGGAACCGCGCCCTCCGCATCAGCCCCAGCTGCCAGTCGCGCGTCTCCATGTCCCACTCGAGGTGCCGGCCCAGCACGTCGAACGCGGGGCGGTTGAGGTGCACGTACTCGATGCGGTCGCCCCGCGCCGGGTCCACCAGGAAGCGGTCGCGGTCGCGCGCGTACTTCTTGGGGCTGGTGAGCTGGTGGGCGACGAAGACCTCGTCCTTGATCGCCATCGCGCGGTGCAGGTTGTGGATGACCGCCGGGACCAGGGCCGGGAACGCGGCGCGCACGCGCTCGACGCCGGCCAGGTAGCGCTCGGCGTAGGGGGCGCCTCCCCACGCCACGATCTCCGGCAACCTGGGCGCCAGCATGCGCAT
>JAXIPH010000054.1:0-9094 GCA_045403035.1 Thermoleophilia bacterium
CACATCCACCGGGTCCAGCAGGTGCTGGACGCCGCGTATGCCGACGGACGGGCCGTCGCGCTGGTGGGGCGCTCCCTCACGCGCAACGTGGGCATCGCCAGCAACCTGATCGACCCCGAGACGGGCAAGAGCTACCTCACCCCGCGCCCCGGCACGCTGGTGCGCCTGAAGGACCTCGAGTCCCGCCCCCGCGACGAGCAGGTGCTCATCTGCACCGGCAGCCAGGGGGAGCCGATGGCCGCGCTGAGCCGCATCGCGCGCGGCGAGCACAACGCCGTGCACCTCGAGCCCGACGACACGATCATCTACTCGTCGAGCACCGTCCCGGGGAACGAGCTGGCGGTGAACGAGATCGTCAACCGGCTGGTCCGGGCCGACGCGAACTACATCACCGAGCGGCAGAACCCGCGCGTCCACGTGTCCGGCCACGGCAGCGCCAGCGACCTGCTGTTGATGCTGTCGCTCCTGCGCCCGCGCCACTTCGCGCCGATCCACGGCGAGGCGCGCCACCAGCGCGCGCACGCCGAGCTGGCGGGAGCGCTCGACATCCCGCCCGACCGGGTGCACGTGGTGGACAACGGCGACGTCCTGCAGATCGCCGACGGCGGGGCGGGGATCGTGGACCGCGTGCACGCGGGCCTCACCTACGTCGATCAGGCCGGCGGCGGCGACATCACCGAGAGCGTGCTCCGTGACCGTCGCCACCTGGCGGACGACGGCCTGGTGATGATCATCGCGCGCGTGGACGCCTCCGACGGCACCACCGAGGGCGAGGTGGAGATCGTGACGCGGGGGTTCGGCTCCGCGGCGGACCTGGAGCTGAAGGAGGAGATCCGCATGGCGGTGGAGCGCAGCCTCGAGTCGTCGGCCGAGAAGCGCGTGACCGAGGTGGGGGTGCTGCAGCACCAGCTCCACGACGTGGTCGCCTCCCTGGTGCGGAAGCGGACCCAGCAGCGGCCGATGATCGTCCCGGTGGTGGTCGAGGTCTGAGCCCCCGCCGCGGCGCCTAGGGCGCGGTCGGCTCGTCTCGAGGGGGTGCGATGCGGAAGACGGGGTGGTCGGGAGCGATGCGGCGCAGCTCCTCGTCGGGCGAGGCCGGGCCGACGCCTCCGAAGAACACGCCCACCTCCATCCTCCAGCGCTCGAGGTAGGCGCGCAGCAGCGGCGGCTTCTCGTCGTCGGTGAGCTCGGTCGCGGTGAAGCGCTCGGCCCTGCGGCCGAGCAGCAGTCGCCCCTCGCCGCTGGCGCGCAGGTTGCGC
This sequence comes from Thermoleophilia bacterium, assembly GCA_045403035.1. Lineage (GTDB taxonomy): Bacteria > Actinomycetota > Thermoleophilia > Miltoncostaeales > Miltoncostaeaceae > CAVXDY01. The sequence goes on from JAXIPH010000054.1 coordinate 1,260, forward strand.
ACCCACTGCGTGTGGCCGCGGGGCGCGACCAGATATCTGCGCCCATCGACGGTGAGCAGGTTGACCGGGTTGCGTCGCGGCCGGCCGGACGTGCGCCCGCGCACCTCGAGCACCCGGGATCCCCACACGCTGATCCCGGCCCGGGTCAGGCCGGCCACGGCAGGGTTGAAGACGTGGTTCGTGAACCATCCGGGCTGCTGGTAGTGATCGCTCATCGGGTCTCCTGACGCTGGGCGGCCGTGCGGGGCGGGCGGTCCCGCACCCTCACCACCAGGCGCAACCCCGACCAGGTCGCGTCGATGGCGCACACCTTGTTGTCGACCAGGCCGGCGGCGAGCCCCATCTCCCGGACCACGTCCTCGGTGATGTCGGTCGGCACGCCCGATGCGCGCTTGGGCCACGCCACCCAGAGGCCGCCGTCGGGACGCATCGCCTCCTGGGCGCCGGGCAGGCGGCGGGCCAGGTCGGCGCGCCGGTCGGCGAAGAGCACGATCACGTCCGCGGCGCCGGCGAGCCGCCGGGAGAGCCGGGTCCCGTCCGGCAGGTCCTCCAGCAGCGCCTCGGCGCCCGGCGGCGCTCCGGAGAGCACCACGCGTGCGCCGGGCTTGATCCCGAGCTTGCGGGGGAGGGGGGTCCCCGAGTACCCCGCGGCCGCCGGCACCGCCGTCACACGACTAGTGCCCCGGGCCGCTGGTTCGTATGCGGTTCCCGAGCGAATCTCCCGCGAGACAAGGACGCAGATCTCCCGCAATATCGGGAATATTGTGGGAGTCGAGGACGCTGTATCGCGATGAGATGCAGCCGGGAACCGCCACGTCATCAGCGGCTCGGGGCACTAGAGGACGCCGGCGATGCGCTCCCACCGGGCGCTGACGTCCGCCCAGTCGATGTTGGCGACGAAGGCGTCGATGTACTTCGGGCGCGCCGTGGAGAAGTCGCGGATGTAGGAGTGCTCGTAGACGTCGAGCGCGAGGATCGGCGTGGCGTTCCACACCGGGAAGGTGTCCTGGGCGTCGCCGATGTAGACGTCGAGCTTGGCCCAGTCCCAGTCGTACGCCACCCAGGCCCACCCGCGCGCGGCCATGCCGCCCGCGCGAAGCTCGGTGAGCAGGTCGTCCTGGCCGCCGAAGTCCTTCTCCACCTGCGCCGCGAGGGCGTCGGACGGCGATCCGCCGCCGCCGAGGTTCTGGAAGTAGATCTCGTGGTTCTTGATGCCCCCGATGGCGAAGGTGATCGCGCTGCGGAAGCCCCGGTAGTCCGAGTAGATCTGGTTGGCGGCGCTCCGGTCGGCGCCGTGCAGCTTCTCCTGGATCTCGTTGTACTTCTTGACGTAGCCCTCGTAGAGGGCCCAGTGGGCCTCCACGGACTCGGGTGAGATCCCGTCGAGCTTCAGGATCTTGTCCGGCTTCGCGATCGCCGAGACCTGGTGCGGATCTCCGTGGTGCACGGGGTGTCCTCCTCGTGGAGCGGCTCGGGCTGGGCGAGCCCGGGAACCCCCCGATCCTAGCCCGGCAGGAACCGGGGTGCCCGCGGCCAACACCCCTCGGGCGGGCTCTGCCCGCCCCCCGTGCATCCAGGAGGTGGAGGATCGGAACCCACGCCGCACACCGCAGCCGTCGCCGGCGCCCGGCGACCCGCGCCCGCAAGGGCTCGGGGCTCGACTCCCAGACGCGGGAGCTGCTGGGCCTCGGCCTGGTGGCCCTGGCCATCTTCCTGGGCGTCTCGCTGTTCCTCGGCTTCGGTGCCGGACCCGTGGGGGGGTGGCTGGAGAGCGGAACGCGCCTGCTGGTGGGCCGCGCGGTCGCGCTCGTCCCGCTGGCCCTGATCGCCTTCGGCGTCGCGCTCCTCCTCGACCACCCGCTGCTCTCGGCCCGCCCGATGCGGCTCGGGGTGGCCGTGGGCTCCCTGGCGCTGCTGGTGGCGCTGGCCGGGGGGAGCCTCGGCGTGGGCGGCATGACCCGCCAGGGCTGGTTCGAGACCGAGGTCGTCAAGGAGCGCGGGGGCTTCGTGGGCGAGGCGGGCTACTGGGCCACCAGCAACACGGTGGGCGGCGTGGGCACCGCGATCCTGGTGGTGGTCGGCCTGCTGGCCGCGGTGGTGCTCATCTCCGGGGCGTCGCTGGGCCACGTGGTGCGGCGGAGCGGCCAGGGCGCGGCGGTGGCCTCGCGCAGCGTGAGCCGAGGCGTCACCACGGCGACCGTGACGGCCATCCGCGGCAGCCAGCGCCTGCGGGAGCGGCTGGACTCCCTGGAGCCGCCGACGCTGGTCGGGCGCGGCCGAGCCCGCGACGAGGCGTCCCGCCCCCCGGTCGACGGGGCCGACAACTTCCCCGACCTCTTCGACGGGCCGTCGGCGATGCCGCCGTCGCCGGCGCTCGCGCCCGAGGGGCTGGAGACCTCCGACGACCCGTTCTCGTCCGCGCCCTCGCGCATCGGCCTCGCCGGCGCCGATGCGGTGGGCGAGGAGCAGATGGGGCTGGGCGCCGAGGCCCCCGAGCTGGAGCCGGTGTTCGCCCCGAGGCCCCGGCGCACGCCGGGCGGGCGGGCTGCCGCCCCGACGGTGCGGCGCCTGCCGCCGCGCGGCATGCTGCGGCGCTCGAGCGGGCCCACCGCACAGCCGGAGGAGCTCATCGTGCGCACCAGCCGGCTGCTGGAGGAGGCCCTCGGCCACTTCGGCATCGAGGCCACGGTCTCCGACACCGTGAGCGGCCCGCGGGTCACCCGCTACGAGCTGCAGCTCGCGCCCGGCACCAAGGTGGGGCGCATCACGGCGCTGCGGGACGACCTGGCCTACGCCCTGGCCGCGCGCGAGGAGCTGCGCATCATCGCCCCGATCCCGGGAAAGCAGGCCGTGGGCGTGGAGGTGCCGAACCCCGAGGCGTCGCTCGTGACCCTGGGCGACATCACGCGCGAGTTCCCGGCCCACGCCGGCCCCCTGATGGCGTGGCTCGGGCTCGACCTGGGCGGCAAGCCGGTCTACATCGACCTGGCGCGGATGCCCCACCTGCTGATCGCCGGCTCCACCGGCACCGGCAAGAGCGTCTGCCTGAACGCCCTGCTGGCTTCGATCCTGCTGCGCTCCGCGCCCGAGAGCCTGCGGATGATCCTGATCGACCCCAAGAAGGTCGAGCTCAACCACTACGAGAGCATCCCCCACCTGCTGACCCCGGTCGTCACGAACATGAAGGACGCCGCGGCGGTGCTCTCCAACATCGTGCGCGAGATGGAGAGCCGCTACGAGCTGATGGGCATGGCCCGCGCGCGCAACCTGCGCGACTGGAACACTGCCCGCGAGGCCGAGGGGCAGCCGGCGATCCCCACGATCCTCGTGGTCATCGACGAGCTGGCCGACCTGATGATGGTCTCGCCCGCCGAGGTCGAGGACGCCATCATCCGCCTGGCCCAGAAGAGCCGGGCGGTGGGGATCCACCTGGTGCTCGCGACGCAGCGGCCCTCGGCCGACGTCATCACGGGGATGATCAAGGCCAACGTCCCCTCGCGCATCGCCTTCGCGGTCTCGTCGCAGGTCGATTCGCGGGTGGTCCTCGACGCGGGCGGGGCCGAGACCCTGCTGGGCCACGGCGACATGCTGTTCCGGCCCGTGGGCACGTCGCGCCTCCAGCGCCTCCAGGGGGCCTACGTGAGCGAGGAGGAGATCCTCGCCATCACCGATCACTGGCGCGAGCAGGGCCGCCCTGAGCTGCGCGAGGAGCTGATGGAGCGCCCCGAGCCGGTCGAGGACCCGCTCGACGCCGACGCCGACGACATGATCGGGCGGGCCATCGAGATGGTCGTGCAGCAGGGCACCGCTTCGGTGTCGCTCCTGCAGCGCCGGCTGGGCGTGGGGTACGCCCGCGCCGGCCGCCTGGTGGACGCCATGGAGCGCATGGGCGTGGTGTCCGGGCACGAGGGCTCCAAGCCCCGCACGGTCCTGGTCGGGGAGGGCGATCTCGACCGTCTCCTGCGTCGTCCCACGGCCGTGGTGGAGGACGACGCGGACTGAGATCCGGTTGCGGGGGGTCGCGGGTCTGGGCTAGGGTGCCGCGCACCGGGCGGGGAGCATTTCGCCCGGCATGCCTCCATGTTCGAGATCGGAAACACACTCCGTGAGGCCCGGCTGCGTCGCGGCCTCGACGTGTTGGAGTGCGAGGCCGAGACCAAGATCCGGGCGAAGTACCTCCGCGCGATGGAGGAGGAGAAGTTCGACCTCATGCCGTCGCCGACCTATGTGCGCGGCTTCCTGCGCGCATACGCGGAGTTCCTCGACCTGGACGGGCAGCTCGTCCTCGACGAGTACGAGTCGCGCTTCGAGACCTACGAGACGCCCGAGGACCTCGGAGGCCCGCAGCGGGCGGCGGAGTCCCCGCCGGGATCGTCGCGAGCCCGCCGGCCACCCCGGGCGCCTCGCGGGATCCGGCCGCCGCGGCGGCGGCGGCGCGCCGAGGTGCAGCTCCTGTGGCTCGCCATCGGCGGCGTCATGGCCGTCGCGCTGATCGTCTGGCTGGGGGTGGGGGAGACGAGCTCTCCGACGCCGGCCGCCCCGAGCTCGACGCCATCGACGACCCCGGCGCCCGCGCCCCTGGTCGGCGAGCCGGACACCTCGGCGGTGGAGAAGCCCGTCCGGACCAAGCCGATCTCCATCGTGCTCACCGGCGTCGGCGAGAACGGCTGCTGGGTGCGGGTGCGCGGCCGCAACGGTAGCGGCCCGCTCGCCTACGAGGGCACGATCGGGCCCGGCGAGGTGCAGGTCTTCAAGGTACGCGAGGGCATCTGGGTGCGCGCCGCCAACCCGGCCGGGCTCGCGGTGACCGTCGCGGGGGTGGACGTGGACCTGGACAGCACGAACACGGGCAACTTCCTCATCACGCCGACGGGAGCGAAGAGCGTCGGATGAGGCGGGTGCCGCTCCGGTGCGGGCGGCGATCCTGGTCACGGGCGACGAGATCCTGCGGGGCCGGATCCAGGAGCGCAACGCCGGGCTGATCGCCCGGTCCCTCGAGCCGCGCGGCGTCGAGGTCGAGCGGGTCGAGATCGTGGGCGACGACCTCGACGGCCTGGTCCGGGCCCTCCAGGCGCTCCTGGCCGGCCCGGCCGACCTGGTCTGCACGACCGGCGGCCTCGGGCCCACGCACGACGACCTCACCATGGAGGCGGTGGCCCGGGCCACGGGGCGCCGCCTCGTGATCGACGCGGGTGCGCTGGCCATGGTCGAGGCGCGCCATGCCGGCATCGCCGTCGACGCCGCCACGCGGCGGGTGGTGCAGGAGAAGCAGGCGTGCCTGCCCGCCGGCGCGGTCGTGCTCCCTCCCGTCGGGACGGCGCCGGGGTGCCTGCTGGAGCACGAGGGCCGCCTGATCGCCGTGCTGCCCGGACCGCCCTGGGAGCTCGAGGCGATGTGGGAGGGCGCGCTCCAAGAGCCCGCCCTCGCGGCCGTGATCGCCCGCGCCGGCGCCCCTCGCGAGCGCGTGCTGCGCCTGTTCGCGGTCCCCGAGTCGCGGATCGTGGAGATCGTCGCGGGCCTCGACGCGGACACCTGGGATCGTCTGCGCGTCGGCGTCTGCGCGCGCGACGCGGAGCTCGAGGTGACCGTCCGCTCGGCCCCGGGCGACGAGTGGGCCGCCGACGCTCTGGAGGAGCGCCTGGGAGCGGCCCTGGGGGACGCCCTCTACAGCCGCGACGGCGCATCGCTGGACGAGGTGGTGGCCCGGGCCCTGCTCGCCGGGCGGCAGACCGTGGCGGTGGCCGAGTCGTGCACCGGCGGGGGGCTCGGGGCGCGCCTCACGGATCGGCCCGGATCCTCCGCCTACGCCCTCGGCGGGGTGATCTCGTACGACGACGAGGTGAAGCGGTCCGTGCTCGGCGTGGACCCGGAGGTGATCCGCCGCGACGGCGCGGTCTCCCGGGAGTGCGCCCGCGCGATGGCGGAGGGGGTGCGGCGACTGCTGGGCAGCGACTGGGCGCTCTCGGTGACCGGCATCGCCGGGCCCGGCGGAGGCACCCCCGACAAGCCCGTCGGGCTGGTCTTCCTGGGCCGCGCGGGCCCTGACGGCGTGGTCGTGGAGGAGCACCGGCTGCGGGGCGATCGCGGGCGGGTTCGGGAGCGCTCGGTGGCGATGGCCCTGCACCTCCTGCGGCGCGGGCTGGTGCGGGCGGGGGTGTGACCGGCGGCGTCGCGGGTGACGCCGTCGCACGTGACGCCCGGCCCTGACCGGTAACGGGCGGCAGCGGTAGCGTGATCGCCGATGACCCCCCCGCCGCGCCCCGCGAATCGCCTGTTCGTGGCCGCCGACCTCCCGGCGGACGCCCGCGCGCGCCTGGCCGGCTCCGCCGCGGAGGTGGCGGCGGCCAGCGGGGGCCGGCCGGTGGCACCGGAGAGCCTGCACGTCACGCTCGACTTCATCGGGCGCGTCGACCCTCCGCGCTGGCCGGCCCTCGCCGAATGCGTCGCCCGGGCGCTCGCGGGACCGCCGCTGCGCGTCGGCCTGGGCTCCCTGCGGGCGCGTCCCCGGTCCTCGCGGGCACGGCTCGTGGCGCGGGAGCTCGTCGATCCCGAGGGCGCGCTCGCCGAGTGGATCCTGCGGGTGAGGGCGGCGGTGGACGCGGCGCTCGAGCGCAGTCCGGACGGCTCACCGCCGTGGCCGCACGTGACGCTCGTGCGCCTGCGCCGCCCGGCCCGGGTCGATCTCCCGCCGGCGGAGCATCAGGAACACATGTTCGATATCAGCCGAGCGGCTCTCTATGATTCCCACCAGTCGCCGGGAGGGCCCTCGCGCTATCGAGAGCTCATCGCGGTAGAGCTTCAACCCGCCCCATGAAGGAGGCCCCCGTGGAGAAGCACGAGGCGCTCGGCTCGGCCGTCGCCCAGATCGAGCGGCAGTTCGGAAAGGGCTCCATCATGCGGATGGGCGACGCGCCCATCGCCGAGATCGCCGCCATCCCGACCGGTTCGCTCTCGCTCGACATCGCGCTCGGGATCGGGGGCATCCCGCGCGGCCGCATCGTCGAGGTGTTCGGCCCCGAGAGCTCGGGGAAGACCACCCTGATCTACCACCTCATCGCCGAGGCCCAGCGCCGGGGCGGACTGGCGGCCTTCATCGACGCCGAGCACTCGATGGACCCCAGCTACGCCAAGCGCATCGGGGTCAACGTCGACGAGCTGCTGCTGTCCCAGCCCGACCATGGCGAGCAGGCCCTGGAGATCGCCGACCTGCTGGTGCGCTCGGCGGCCCTCGACGTCGTCGCGATCGACTCCGTGGCGGCCCTCGTGCCGAAGGCCGAGATCGAGGGCGAGATGGGCGACACCCACGTCGGCCTGCAGGCCCGGCTCATGTCCCAGGCCCTGCGCAAGCTCGCCGGCACGCTCAACCGCACCGGGACGATCTGCATCTTCACCAACCAGCTCCGGGAGAAGATCGGGGTCATGTTCGGGTCCCCCGAGACCACCCCGGGCGGCCGGGCGCTGAAGTTCTACGCGTCCGTGCGCCTCGACATCCGCCGCATCGAGACCCTCAAGGAGGGCGCCGAGGCGGTCGGGAACCGGGCCCGCGTGAAGGTGGTCAAGAACAAGGTGGCCCCTCCGTTCCGTCAGGCCGAGTTCGACATCATCTACGGCGAGGGGATCTCCCACGAGGGCAACCTGATCGACCTGGGCGTCGAGCGCGGGATGATCCAGAAGAGCGGTGCCTACTTCTCGTTCGGCGACGAGCGGCTGGGCCAGGGGCGCAGCGCCGCCCGGGCCTTCCTGGCCGAGCACACCGACGTCGCGGACCAGATCGAGGCCCGGATCCGCGAGGACGCGGGGCTCACCACGCTGCCGTCGTTCGACCCCGAGACCGG
>JAXIPH010000086.1:0-4949 GCA_045403035.1 Thermoleophilia bacterium
ATCCTCGATCGTGACTCCCTCGGCCTTGCGGCGCCGCGGCAGGACCGAGGCGACGGAGACGGAGACGGCCGCGATGCCGGCGCCGAGGAGCGCAGCGATACGGAGTCCGCGCATGAGGCAGTCCTTCCATGAGACGCAGTCTCCAGGTGCATCGGCACCGGGGCGGCGCGGCCTGAGCATCGGGGCAACTCCCCGGCCGCGGTTCTAGGTCTCGCGTGCCCGGTAGCCGCGCTCCCCCACCAGGCGCACGGCCTCGCGTGCGGCCTCGGGCCCCTCCAGCGCCAGCTCCAGCTCGCCCTCGCCCTCCGGGGGGCCGGGCCGAAGCTGGAGGTCCTCGATGTTGATGTGGGCGTGACCGAGGGCCGTGGCGATCTCCGAGATCACACCCGGGCGGTTCGGCACCGCCACCACGATTCGCGCCGGCGCGCCCCCCTCGCGGTCGATCTGGCGCAGGCGGTCCTTGGCCTCGCCGGCCTCGCCCACGAAGCTCAGCAGCCAGTCGCGATCCCCGCGCTCGAGCGCGCGCCCCACGTCGTCGAGGCGACCCGTGTAGCCACGCAGCGCCTCGAGCACGGCCTCGCGGTTCGCCAGCAGGATGTCGGCCCAGAGCGGGGGGTTCGATCCCGCGACGCGCGTGAGGTCGCTGAACGACGGCCCTGCGGAGCGGAGCGCCTCGCGCCCCTCGAACGCCGTGCCCGCCGCCTGGTTGACCAGCGCCCCCGCAAGGACGTGGGGCAGGTGCGACACGAGTGCCATCAGGCGGTCGTGGACGCGCGCGTCGATGGCCGTCGGCCGGGCGCCCACCGAGACGACCAGGGCGTGAAGGCGGCCGAACAGCTCCGGCCGGGCCTCGGGTCCCGGGGTGAGGAACCAGGTGGCGTCACGGAAGAGCCCCGCCCGGGCGAAGGCCACGCCGCTCCGCTCGGCGCCGCACACCGGATGGCCGCCGATGAACCGCTCGCGCCCATCCGGGCCGAGCGCCTCCATGACGGCCGACTTGGCGGAGCCCAGGTCGGTCACGAGGCACGATGGGCCGCTCGCCGCAAGCGCCTGCACGGCCAGCCCGGCGAGGGTGGGCACCGGGGCCGCGAGGACGATCGCGTCGGCCCCCGCGGCCGCCTCCTCCAGCGACCCGGCCGCCTCGGAGATCGCCCCCATCTCCAGCGCGGTCGCGAGGGCCCCGGGGTCGGGGTCGACCCCGCGGACGTCGCGTCCCCGGAGCGCCAGGCCCAGCGAGCCGCCCATGAGCCCGACGCCGACGATGGCGATCGGGCCCATCGGGGGAGGCGCCTTAGGCGACGGCCACCGGCGCGTCGTCGCCGGCGAGCACCTTGCCCATCAGGTCGATGCAGCGGCGCACGTCCGCCACCCAGGCGCCGAAGGTCTCGGCGTGGAGGGCCTGTGGCCCGTCGCAGAGGGCGGTCTCCGGGGCCGGGTGCACCTCGACGATGATGCCGTCGGCGCCGGCGACGACCGCCGCGCGGGCCATCGGCAGGATCAGCTCGCGCCTCCCGGCGGCGTGCGAGGGGTCGACGATCACCGGCAGGCTCGCCTGGCTCTTCACCACCGGCACCGCCGAGATGTCCAGCGTCGAGCGGGTGGCCGTCTCGAAGGTGCGGATGCCCCGCTCGCAGAGCACGATGTCGGCGTTGCCCTCGCGGGCGATGTACTCGGCCGACAGCAGCCACTCCTCGATCGTGGCGGACATGCCGCGCTTCAGCAGCACCGGCGTGCCGGTGCGGCCGACCTCGCGAAGCAGGTCGAAGTTCTGCATGTTGCGGGCGCCGAGCTGGATCATGTCGGCCACCTCGAGCACGTCCTCGAGCTGGCGCGGGTCCATCACCTCGGTGACGATCGGCAGGCCGGTCTCCTCGCGGGCCTCGGCCAGGATCTCGAGGGCCGGCTTGCCGAGGCCCGAGAAGGCGTAGGGCGAGGTGCGGGGCTTGTAGGCGCCGCCGCGCAGGTGGGTCGCGCCGGCCGCCTTGCACGCGCGGGCGGAGGCCATCGTCTGCTCGCGCGACTCGACGGCGCAGGGGCCGGCGATGAGGCCGAAGAAGCCGCCGCCGATGCGGCGCCCGGCCACCTCGACCGCGGCGTCGCTGCCGCGGAAGTCGCTCGACACGAGCTTGTACGGCTTCAGGATCGGGACGACCTTCTCGACCCCGGGCTCCCCCTCGAGCTGGAGCTGGGCCACGATCTGGCGGTCGTCGCCGATCGCGCCGATGACCGTGACGAACTCGCCGCGGGACGGATGGGCGCGGGCGCCCGCCTGCTGGATGCGCTCGATCACGCGGAGCACCTGCTCCTCGGTGGCGCCCTGCTGCATCACGATCATCATGGCCTTGTCCGTTCGGTTCGACTCTCACGGGGCGCCGGGCGGGCGACGAGCGCACGCGCCGACAGGAATGCCGCGTTCTCCTCCGGGGTCCCGATCGAGACCCTCAGACGCCCGGGGCACCCGAGCGCGGCGCCGTCGCGCACGATGACGCCGTGGCGCAGGAGCTGCTCGTGGACACCTGGACAACCGGCGACCGGATCGGAGTCCGGCCGCACCAGGATAAAGTTGGCCCGGCTGGGGGTAAAGCCCCACCCGCTCTCGGCGAGGGCCGCCTCCACGCGGGAGCGCTCGGCGACCACCTCCCGCACCCGGCGGTCGAGCTCCGCCGGGTGGCGCAGGCTCTCCTGGGCCGCCGCCTGGGCGAGGGCGTTGGTGTTGAAGGGCTGGCGCACCTTGTCGAGGGCCGCCACCCACGCGGCCGAGCCGACGCCGTACCCCACGCGCAGGCCGCACAGCCCGTGCGCCTTGCTGAACGTGCGCAGCACCAGCAGGTTGGGACGCGAGCGGGCGAGCGACATCGTGCGACCGGCGTCGGGGCGGTCCACGAAGTCGAAATAGGCCTCGTCGACGATCACCGCCAGGTCCTCGGGCAGCGCGTCGAGGAACGCCTCGACCTCCTCGGGCGCGCGGTAGACCCCCGTGGGGTTGTTGGGATTGCACACGATGACCAGGCGCGTGCGCTCGTCGACCGCCGCCGCCATGGCGTCCAGGTCGTGCCCGTCGTCGCCGGCGAGCGGGACGGCCACGGCCTCGCCCCCTGCCGCGGCGGCCAGGTGCGGATAGAGCGCGAAGGAGGGATCGGCGTGCACGACGGTCGTCCCCGGGTCGAGCAGGGCCTGCCCGGCGAGCAGGATCAGCTCGCAGGAGCCGTTCCCCACCACCACCTCGTCCGGGCCCACGCCATGGCGCTCGGCCAGCGCTCGCCGCAGGCCGCGCGCGGGCGGATCGGGGTACCGGTTCAGGCCCTCGAGGCCCCCGGCGATGACCGCGGCAACCTCCGGGAGCGGCGGGAAGGGGCTCTCGTTGGAGGCCAGCCTCACCGCGTGATCGAGCCCGAACCGCGCCAGCACCTCGGCCGTGGTGAGGCCCGGCTCATAGCGCGGAACGCCCTCCAGGCGGGGCGATGTGCGAATGCTCACAGCGGGCAGTGTAGACCGCCGCGAGCACCCTCCCCCTTCGCTATTGTCATCACGACACCAATTGCATGCGCCGTTTACTGTCATGGAGACGCGAAGGTGCCGAACTCCCACGATCAGGATCCCGTCATCGTCGTCGGCACCGGCATCGCCGGGTGTCTCGTGGCCCTCGGCGCCGCCGAGCGGGGGCCGGTGATCGTGGTGACGAAGGCCGAGCTCGGCGAGGGCAGCACCCGCCGCGCCCAGGGGGGCATCGCCGCCGCCGTGGACGGAGGCGACACGGTGGAGGCCCATCTCGCGGACACGCTCCGCGCCGGGGCCGGCCTCTGCGACGTCGACGCGGCCGCCGGCATCTGCCGGGAGGGCCCCGCCCAGATCGCCGTCCTCCTCGCCCGGGGCGTGGCCTTCGACCGTGACGGCGGCGGGCTCAGCCTCGGCCGCGAGGGGGCCCACTCGGCCTCGCGCGTGGTGCACGCGGGCGGCGACTCCACCGGGGCGCACATCGTGGCCGCGCTCACCGCGGCCGTGCGGGCCGACCCCCGCATCGAGCTGGCCGAGGGCGAGCGCGCCCTGGAGGTGCTCGTGCGCGGCGGCCGCGTGACCGGCCTGCGCAGCGTGGGCCGCGACGGGGTCGAGCGAGTACGCCGCGCCCGGGCCGTTACCCTGGCGGCGGGCGGCGCCGGCCAGCTCTACCCGTTCACGACCAATCCGCCCGGGGCCACGGCCGACGGCCCGGCCCTCGCCGCACGGGCGGGCGCGGCGCTGGCCGATCTCGAGATGGTCCAGTTCCATCCCACCGCCCTTGCGCTGGGCCCAGGCCCGCTCTCGCTGGTCAGCGAGGCCGTGCGCGGCGAGGGGGCGTTCCTGAGGGACGCCGACGGCCGGCGCTTCATGCTCGACGAGCACCCCCTGGCCGAGCTGGGCCCGCGCGACGTGGTGGCCCGCGCCATCGCCCGCCGGGCCGCCGAGACCGGCCGCGCGGTCGTCATCGACATGAGCCACCTCGACCCGTCCCTGGTGCTCCGGCGCTTCCCGACCGTGGCCGCCCTGTGCGCGGAGCACGGGCTCGACCTGGCGCGGGACCCGATTCCCGTCACCCCGGCCGCGCACTACGCCGTGGGAGGGGCGCTCGCCGACATGGAGGGGCGCACCACGGTCCCGGGCCTCTTCGCCGTGGGGGAGTGCGCGGCCACCGGCGCGCACGGGGCCAACCGGCTCGCCTCCAACGGGCTGCTGGAGGCCGCGGTGCTGGCCGCCGGCGCGGTGCGCGCCCTGGGCGACGACCCGGAGGACTGGCCCGAGGGCCCCTCGGCGCCCGCGGTGTCGCCGCCCCCCGCCGCCGGCGGCGGTCGCGAGGTGCGCGCCGCCCTGCAGGAGGCGATGTGGCGCGGCGTGGGCGTCGAGCGCGACTCCGACGGCCTCGCAGACGCAGCCGGCACCCTGACCGCCCTCCCCGAGGGCACCGACCCGGAGAC
>JAXIPH010000072.1:0-2248 GCA_045403035.1 Thermoleophilia bacterium
GACCGCTACTGGCGGGTCGCCGACCCGGACCTGCTGACGCCGGTGCCGAGCTCGGAACCCATCCCGATCGTGGCTGGTGTGAGTTCGGACTGATCTCGCCGGATGCGGCGGCCGAGATGAGCCGCCGAAGGTGCCCTCTGCCCAGCGCGGAACCCATCCCCGCCGTGGCCGGCGTGAGCTCGGACTGATCCGCTCCGGCCTCGCGGCCGTCGCCGCGCTGGCCCTCGTGGCCGGGTGCGCAGGCAACGACGAGCCGCCGGAGGTGCCCGCCGCACAGCGCGAGACGATCCAGAGCGCGTTCTCCCGTGACGCCCAGCGGCTCTCGTTGCCGGGCACGGGATGCTTCAACGTCACGCGGCCGGTCAGCCCGCTGACGCGCCGCGCGTATGCGCTCCTGGTGCGCGTGGCCCGGGAGGACCCGGAGGCCGTCCTGCCGAGCGCGGACGCCCCGGAGCTGAGCCGCTCGATCCGGCAGGCGGTGGCCGCCCGCGCCCGCGTCATCGACACCTGCGTTGCGCGCTACCCGGAGGCCGACCCCGGCTGGGCCGGCCTGTCGCGGGGGATCTGGGCGGCCCTGGCCGAGATGGAAGGCTAAGGGCGGGCTCGCCGAGGCTCGGGGCTATACTCCGGCGCGTGTTCGGCGCCATCCTGACCGCGATGGTCACGCCCTTCGATGCGGACCTGCGCGTTGACGAGGCGGCCGCCGTCGCCCTGGCCCACCACCTGGTGGAGCACGGCTCCGACGGCCTCGTGATGGCCGGGACCACGGGCGAGGCGTCGACGCTGACCGACGAGGAGAAGGTCGCCCTCTACCGGCTGGCGGTGCGCGAGGTGGGCGCCGGCGCGAGCGTCGTGGCCGGCACCGGGAGCAACGACACGGCCCACTCGGTGCACCTCACGCGGCTCGCCGCCGAGGCCGGCGCCGACGCATGCCTGGTGGTCACGCCCTACTACAACCGGCCCCCGCGGGCCGGGATCGTGGGTCACGTCGCCGCCATCGCCGAGGTCGGCCTGCCGGTGATCCTCTACAACATCCCCAGCCGCAGCGGCGTCAACCTGGAGCCCGACCTCATCGCGGAGCTCGCCCAGATCGAGCACGTCGTCGCGGTGAAGCAGGCCAACCCGGACCTCGGTGAGCTGCGGGCCGTCGTGGGCGGGTCCGGCCTCGCCGTCTACGCGGGGAACGACGACATGCTGCTCCCGGTGGTGGAGCTGGGTGGCGCCGGCGTCATCTCGGTGGCCTCGCACCTGGTGGGCGAGGAGATGGCCGCGGTGGTCGAGGCGGGCGCCCGCGGCGACCTCGACGAGGCGCGCCGCCGGGACGCCACCCTCGGCGACCTCTACGCCGGCCTCTTCGTCACCACCAGCCCCATTCTCATCAAGGCCGCGCTGGAGATGGCGGGTCTCATCCCGTCGGGCCGGCTGCGCCTCCCCCTGGTCGATGCGACGCCCGTGCAGCGGGAGATCCTGCGCACGGTCCTCGAGCGGCAGGGCATTCTGTCGCGGGCCTGACGCCCGCACCCATTCAGGAGGACCAATTGGCTACGGCCACCCGCGGCGGAGTCCGCGTGATCCCGCTCGGCGGAGCCGGCGAGATCGGCAAGAACATGTACGTGATCGAGCACGAGGACCGGATGGTGGTCGTCGACTGCGGCATCACCTTCCCCAAGAACGACCAGATGGGCGTCGACATCGTGCTACCCGACTTCAGCTACGTGGTCGAGCGGCGCGACAAGCTCGAGGCGGTGATCCTCACCCACGGCCACGAGGACCACATCGGCGCGGTCCCCTTCCTGCTTCGCGCGGTCGGCCAGGTGCCGATCTACGGCCGGCGCTTCACGCTGGCGCTGGTGCGGCCGAAGCTCGAGGAGCACCGCCTGCTCGACGCCGCCGAGCTGGTCGAGGTGCCCGTCGGCCGGGCGATCCCGATCGGGCCCTTCCAGGTGGAGTTCGTGCCGCTCACCCACAGCACCCCGGACTGCGCCGCGGTGGCGCTCACCTGCTCGGGCGGCACCGTGGTGCACACCGGGGACTTCGGCATCGAGTACGGCCCGGTCGGCGGGCTGCGCAGCGATCTGCCGGCCCTGGCGCGGCTGGGCGACCGGGGCGTCGACCTGCTGCTGGCCGACTCGACGAACGCGGAGGAGGGCCCTCCGCCCTCGGCGCTGCCCACCCGCGACGTGCGCGACGAGCTGGCGCGCATCTTCGCCACCGCCAACGGGCGGGTCCTGGTGACGACCTTCTCCTC